>QAKL01000042.1 GCA_003343815.1 Clostridiales bacterium | reverse complement strand
TCGGAAGATTCGAATTCCTCCTTGGCGCGGTGAATCCAGCAGCTGCCGACTCCTAAAGAGTGCGCGGCAAGCATTAGATTGCCCATCACCAAGCTGCCGTCGTAGAGATAAGTACCGCTTGATTTATCGGCTAAAACGATCAAAACGACCGGCGCGCCGTAAAAGGGATCATTATTAATGCCCATAATTTTGGCATTTATCGCCGATAAGCGATCGCGCAATTCTTTATTGGTGACTGCAACGATGATCGATGGCTGCTTATTCATGCCGCTGGCGGCAAAAGTGCCGGCTTTGATGATTTCGTCAATAGTTTCTTTCGGCAGCATATCGGGTTTATATTTACGAATGCTGCGGCGGGTGAGCATATTAGCAATAGTTTCATTTGCAGAGTTTGACATAAAAGTACCCCTTTCTATTTATTATGGAAATATACTACAAATTAATTATAGCATACGAAAAAGAAAAAACAAGATTTCGCGTGAAAAAAGCTGCTCAAATGAGCAGCTTAATTTTGGCTTTCGGCTGATTTTTTCTGCATCCAGCGGCCAAGTTTATCGCAAATCGAGTCCATATCCTCACGCAAAATGTTTTGACGCGGCAGCGAGCGCAGGAAATCCTGCCCGTAGCTTTTGGTGAGGACGCGATTGTCTAAAATGATGACTGCGCCCCAGTCACTTGCGGTGCGGATAAGCCTGCCACAGCCCTGGCGGAATTTTAAAATAGCCTGCGGCAATGAGTAATTCATAAAGCCGTTTTTGCCCGAAGCCTGCAAAAGCTCTAATTTGGCGCTGTCGATCGGTTTGGTCGGCGGGGAAAAGGGAAGTTTGACGATGACGACAGTAGTTAAGCCGCTTCCTTTGACGTCGATCCCTTCCCAGAAACTGCTCGCGCCTAAAACAATCGTTTTTTCGGCATTGCTTAAATTATGCAGAATACTGCTGCGGCTGCCGTCCTGGCCGTGCGCTAAAATATTGTATTCGCTTAAATCGGGATTGCGTTTCAAGGCAAAATAAACTTTATTGAGCATCGCATAGGAGGTGAAAAGCACCAAAACTCCACCGGTGACGGAGGGGATGATTTTCTCCAGATTGCGGATAACCATATCGGCATAGGCGTACTCGTTAGTCTGCGAATAGTCTGGATTATCGACGGGGATAGCGATGACCGACTGCTTTTTGTAATCAAAAGGCGAGGGTGTGATGTAGGAGCGATATTCCTCGGGTTTTAAAAGAAAGCTTTCGGCGGTATAGTTTAAATCATTACGGATAGCCAAAGTAGCCGAGGTCAAAACAACGGTGTCTTTGGCATCAAAAAGCTTTTCTTTTAAAAGGGGCATGATGTCGATTAAAGCGACGGAGAGGCTCAAATTGTTGCCCCAGCTGCTTTTGTTATACTCTAACCAATACACTTTTTTCGGCGCGCTGCCGTCCAAGAAATCCTCGAAAATATTGACCTGTTCGCGAAACATGGCAATGGTGGAATTAAGCTCTTTGAGCAAATCCTCAGCAGCGTCGGTGCTGTCCAGATAATTTGCCACACTGGTCAAACGATGATAGAGAGTCTTGGTTAAGTTTTGGCAGCCGCTTAGATACTCGCTTAAAGCCTGCCACCAGTCGCTTGTGCGTTCTTTTGGGGTGATGCGGCGCTCGTTGCTTTTCTCTAATTGTTTGATCGTAAAGACGTAGGTAATCGTTTCGCTGATTTGTTTTTCTAAAGCGGCAATATCGTCGTGCATTTGAGTATAGGTATCGTTAATGCGCGTATAGATCTCAGTATAAATCGGGATATCGTGCAGTTTGCGCAGGATACGATTGATAATATTGCCGGAGCGCTCTAATTGTTTGGAGGATTTGCGCAAAAGCTCCAGATCGACCGTATCGGTGAACTGCTTGATCGCCTCGTCCTCCAGATGATGTGCCTCGTCGATAATCAAATGCTGATAATTGGGCAAGATCGAGCCGTCAAGCTTAATATCCTGCAAAAGCTGCGCATGATTGGTGATGATGATTTCGCTTTGTTCGCATTTGCGGCGATTGGTCATAAAAGCGCATTTTTTGAAATAGCTGCATTTATTGCCCAGACAAGTTTCGGCTTGGCTGGAAATATTGCTCCAATACTGTTGCTCCAATTTGTTTAGATTGAGCGTTTCTTTGTCACCGCCTGGATAGACTTGGAGCCAATAATAAAGCTGTGCTAAAAATATTTTTTCGCTCCACAGCATGGTTTTGGCTTGGTTTTGGTACAAATCCAGACGGCGCAGGCAGAGATAATTGCTGCGGCCTTTGCTTAAAGCGGCAGTAAAATTGTACTCTAATGCTTTGCGCAAGAAAGGCAAATCCGTCTGGTATAATTGCTCCTGCAAAGCGATCGTATTGGTCGAAATGACGACTTTAGTACCGTTTTCGACCGCCCATAAAAGCGAGGGCACCAAATAAGCAAAAGATTTGCCTGTCCCTGTGCCGGCCTCAATGATGGCGTGCTTATTTTCTTGAAACGCCTCGGTTATCGTCCGAAGCATACTGATTTGCTGCGGACGATACTGAAAATCGGCGCGGTATTTGCTCATGATGCCGCCGCTGTGAAAGAAAACCTCGGCGTTTTGAAAGGATACCGCAGGAGAGGAGTTAATATAATCCGTAACAGCATCGTTTGTAAGCGGTGCTGCGGGCATCTCGTGCGTCAGAGTATACTGCACCATCCAAGCCAAAGTTTGGGTAAAGCCGTTATTTTCGCCTTGAAAGACATTAGCGATTTTTTGCAGAGTAAAGCCTCCGACCGTAAGCGCTTTTTCCATGATGATTAAAAAAGCTTTCGCGCATAATTCGGCGTCAGCCAGCGCTCGATGGTGCAAAGAAGATTCGATCGCCAATTCCTGTCCGATACTGACTAATTTATAGCTGGTCAAAGTAGGCAGAAATACTTTGGCAAAATCATGGGTATCTGCCCAGAGATTGGGCGTCTGATAGCCCAGATGATTTTCCAAAATCGTGCGGTCAAAGCTGATATTGTGCGCCACAAGCATTTCATCGCCGATAAATGTCAATACTTCGTCTTGGATATCCTCCCAGGCCGGAGCATCACTGACCATGTGATTGTCGATCCCGGTGATAAGCGTAATGTCGGTCGGGATGATATTGATGGGCTTCACTAAATGAGAAAGTGTCGCCGTGATTTCTCCGTGCTCGACTTTGCACAGTCCGATTTCGATAATCTCTGCCGTTTCCTCCAAACCTGTAGTTTCTAAATCTATAGCAACAAAGGAAAAATCAAGCATTATTTTCCTCCTTCAAATACTTATTTTAAATCTGCCAGCTGTTAAGATAAGTCTCCTGCTCTGGTGTTAAGGTATCGATACCGATATTTAACGCCGCAAGCTTTAATTTAGATACGCGCTGGTCGATTTCTTTTGGTACGGAATAAACACCGTTAGCCAAAGTGGGATTATTTAATAAATGCACTAACGATAACGTTTGTAAGCCGAACGTTAAATCCATGATTTCTGCCGGATGACCGTCGCCTGCGGATAAATTAACCAAGCGCCCCTCACCCAAAAGATACAAAGTGCGGCCGTTTTTCAAATGATACTCGGTGATATTGGGCTTGGAAGGAGTGATAGCATCGGATAACTCGGCTAAAGCTACTTTGTCGATCTCAACGTCAAAATGTCCTGCATTAGCTAAAATAGCCTGATCTTTCATTACGGCTAAATGTTCTTTGGCGATGACACCTTTATTTCCGGTGACAGTGATGAAATAATCGCCCAAAGGAGCCGCCTCGATCAAGGGCATGACGGAGAAGCCGTCCATCATCGCTTCCATAGCTTTGATCGGGTCTACTTCGGTGATGATTACTTTCGCACCTAATCCTTTGGCGCGCATAGCAGTGCCTTTGCCGCACCAGCCGTAGCCTACGACTACGACTGTTTTGCCGGCAACAACTAAATTTGTCGTGCGCATGATCGCGTCCCACACTGATTGCCCCGTGCCGTAACGATTGTCAAAGAAATATTTGCTTAACGCATCGTTGACGGCGATCATCGGGATTTGTAAAGCGCCGTCGTTAGCCATCGAGCGCAGGCGGATGATACCGGTAGTGGTTTCCTCGCAGCCGCCGATAATTTTATCTAAAATTTCCGGATAATGATTGTGCAGCACATTAGTCAAATCGCCGCCGTCGTCAATAAATAAATCCGGCTCAAATTTGGCTAATTGGTGAATATGCTCGGTGTATTCTTCGTCCGTCGCGCCATGCCAAGCAAAGGCGGTGATACCGCCTGCGACTAAAGCGGCGACGACGTCGTCCTGAGTAGAAAGTGGGTTAGAGGCGCAGACAGCGACCTCAGCTCCACCTGCGGCGATGACCTGCGCCATGTAGGCGGTTTTCGCCTCCAAATGCAGGCAGATGGCTACTTTTTTGCCGCTGAAAGGTTTGGTTTGACGGAACTCTTTTTCTAAAGTGTTTAAAATAGGCATATGGGCTTTGACCCAGTTGATTTTGATTTGACCTTGGGGGGATAGGGATAAATCTCTGATTTGACTTTGCATGAAAGTACCTCCTTATATTATGTAACACTTTATTATAAGCCATTTAGTCCGTAAATACAAGCTTGGATAGTATAAAATTTTAATTATTTGGCAATTAGGAAAATGAAGCGGCGACTTTTATAAAAAATGAGGATATGATTAGAAAAAATAGATTTTTTCGCAGATTTCTCTTTACAATGGGCGCAAAAAGCATTATAATTTAATTTAAAGGCTGTGAAGAGGAGCCGATATGACGTTTGGATAGGGAATGGGAGTCGTGACTGTAAGCTCTCTGCAAGCGGAGTATGGACGGGTTTCGCCTCGGAGCCGCAGCGGTGATAGGTAGTCGCTGACGTGGGATTTGCGTTAAAAATCAACGAGAGACTGCTCAGGCAGTAATTAGGGTGGTACCGCGAATATACCTTCGTCCCTTGGTTGGGACGGAGGTTTTTTATTTTTGAGGAGGTTAGGATCGTGCAGGAGGAACTGAAAAAGATTAAGGAAAGAGCCATGCAGGCAATGAGCGAGGTCAATACCGAGGAAGCCTTAAATGAGATGAAAGTCAAATTTTTAGGCAAAAAAGGCGAGCTCACC
>QAKL01000089.1 GCA_003343815.1 Clostridiales bacterium | reverse complement strand
ATTTCCCCCCTTAAACCCTCTTAACAATCACCCTAACCCCCTTAAAACGAGTGCTCAATCGCCGCACGGCTCTTCAATCACCTCGTTTGATATATTGTTGAACAAGCCAGTTCCTACTGCAATGTACAGATTAAATATTTTACAAAAAACCTATACCTTTTTGCAAAAAAAAAATTTTGCTTTTCATGTAACGAATAAGGTAAAATAGAGATTAATAAATGTAAAAACAAAAAGGGAGGTGAGCCTGTGCAGAGGGAGGATCTGGAGGAGGTTTACCGCGAGCACGCGCAGACGGTTTACGGCTTTTTATTACTGCGGACGCATGATCCGCAGCTGGCGGAGGAATTGACGCAGGAGACGTTTTATCAGGCGCTGCGCTCGCTGCATAAATTTGACCACAGCGCGAAAGTATCGACCTGGCTGTGCGCGATCGCTAAAAACGTCTTGCGCAAATATTGGCAGAAAGAGAAAAAATATCAGCAGCAGAAAGAGGCAGCGGTAAATGAAAATGTGCTTACCGACAGCGCCGAAAAAGTTGCAGGCGAGGAGAAGATGATGGCGCTTTTGCATAGGCTGCACACTCTGCCGGATAAAATGCGCGAGGTGATTTATTTGCGGCTGGCGGCGGATTTGTCATATCGCCAGATCGGCGAAATCATGGGGCAGAGCGAAAACTGGGCCAGAGTGACATACTATCGCGGTAAGGAAAAATTATTGGAGGAGGAAGAAAAATGGGAGAGCTGAAATGCCATATCGTGCGGGATTTGCTGCCTTTATATAATGACGATTTGCTTTCGGAGGAAAGCCGCGCGGAAGTCGAGCAGCATTTGAAAACCTGCGAGAATTGCGCTAATATCTATCGGCAGATGAACAGTAAACTTGAGCCGCTTCAAACAGAAACCGCGCGGGAGGATATTGATTATTTGAAAAAAGTTAAGCGTAAGAATCATAAAAATATTATCCTGGCGGCTGTTGCGGCGGTGGTGGCAGTCGTAGGCATCTGGGCGGCGCAGGCTTTTTATATCGGACGCGCGGCAGCACTCGGAGATATATCGTGGCAATGCTTTCAGGATGACGGCAGGATTTATTTAGATATGATGGCTAAAGACTCTGCTTCGGGCTTTCGCCACTGGAATATAGCTCCGACAAATGCAGAAGATGAGGGTTATATTGATATTACGGCTAAAAAAGTGCTTATTTCGCCTTTAAGCACAGGTGGGCATGAATTTTCATTTGAAATTGGTGAGGTGAAGCAGATTAGCCTTTTTGGCGAGGTGGTCTGGCAGGACGGCGTTGGCATTATTCCGAAAGTAAGCGCGCTTTACAAGGCGCATACACCCTATGTCGGCGATTTGTCGGCGATAGGCCGGGTAGCGCAGGCTTTAAATATTGCCGAAGTGTGCGGAAATTACAAAAATGAGCTGCATACTTCCTCTGAGCCGTACAGCTGGAGTTTTGATTTTACTGAAATTTTAAGCGAGCAATGGCAGGAGGACGAGCTGAATTATCAAATGGAGAAAAACGCCTATTTCCTTGTCGCTTTAATTGATAATTTGAGCGTAGTCGAGTGGACGTATACAGATTACCAAGGAAATTTCGTGGAAAAGAGCATTTCTATAGAGGAGCTTGAGGCTAAACTGCCGCAGCTTTTTAGCGAGTATAATGAAAAGTATCAGACGGATTTTACAGCTAAATCGTCGCTGAAAAGCTACGCTGATTCGCAGAAAGATCTGCAGATTTTATATAATGTCGTGCGTTAATCTGAAAAAAGCTTTGAGTTTAGGCTCAAAGCTTTTTTCTTTAAATTTCTGTTTTGACGTGACTGGTGCCGTCAGGGGATTTGCTGACGATGATTTGGCGGGGGATCTGTTCTTTGAGCTCGGCGACGTGGGAGATGATACCGATTAATTTACTGCCGCCGTTAGAGAGCTTGCTCAAAGTAGCGATCGCCTGATTAAGCGCGTTTTCGTCTAACGAACCGAAGCCCTCGTCGATAAACATACTGTCCAATTTGATCCCGCCGGAATGATGCTGGACGACATCCGCTAATCCCAAAGCTAGCGCTAACGCTGCTTGGAATGATTCACCGCCGGAAAGGCTTTTGACATCGCGCAGACGGTTGGCGCTGTCGGTGCAGTAATGATCGATGATATCTAATTCTAAGCCGTAGATTTTTTTGTCGCTTTCGCTGCGGCGTTTAAGCTCGTATTTGCCGCCGGTCATCTGCATCAGGCGCAGATTGGCTTGGTTTATGATATCGTCAAAATAGGACATCTGGATGTACGTCTCCAGTTTGATACCGTCTTTGCCGCTCAGCGTGCCGCCTGCCGTATCGGCAAGGCTTTTGAGCATAGTCATTTTGCTGCCTATAGTTTCGCATTCACGGGAATAGTGCTTAAAGTTTGCGAGAACACTTTGGTTGGAGTTTAAGCGCAGCATGATCTGCTCTTTTTCTTTTTCGGCGGCGGCAATATTTTGATTAAGCGCGGTACTTTGGGCGTCTAAATCCTCCGAGGGCGGTATTTTCTCTGCGAGCTGCTTTTCTAATGTTTCTTTGCTTGATAAAGCGGCGGAGAGTTTGCGGCTGAAATTTTGCCAATTATCGAGGGCGATTTGTTTGGCTTTTTGCAAATTTTGCAGTTCGCTTTGCAAATGCTTGATTTTATTTTGCATTTCGCTCATCTTGGCATAGGGGAGCGTTGCTTTGAGCTCGGCTAAAGTGCTCTGGCGATGCTTGACTTCGGTGGAAAGACGGATCACAGCAGCGTTTAATTGGGCAAATTCTTCCTCGCTTTGGGCGAGTTCTTTTTTAAGTTTGGGAATAGTTTCGGTGTTAAGCTTGGTAAATATTTGCGCCATTTCCTCTGCTGCAGCAAGCTGGGTTTGAAGAGCGGCTAGTTTTTCGTTGAGGGCGTTGCCTTTTTGCGCTAAAAGCGGGCGGATTTCTTTCGTATCGATAACGTTTAAATGGATCTCGGCTTGCTCGGTGATTTGCTTAAATAATACATCCAGCTTTTCTTTGGCGGCGATTACTTTTTCGCGGGCGCATGTGCGCTCGCTTTCGCTTTTTTTATAGGAAGCCTTGGCTTTGTTGACCGCGTCCTCGCTCGGCGTTTCGGTAGAAAGCGTCGCCGGATGGGGGTGGTGCAGGGAGCCGCAGACCGGGCAGGGAAGATTGTCTTTTAATCCTTTAGCCAAAATGCCGGCTTGCGCGTCCAAAAAAGCGCGCTCTAAGCAATTATATGTCATCTCTGCCTGCGCCATTTTTTGATCGGCAGCGCGGTAGGTTTCCTGATCTTTTTTGTAATTTTGGTGCAGGGCGAAATAATTATCCAAAAGCCGCGCGAGCTCTTGTAAAGCTTGCTTTTCTTGGGTTAAATTATCAGCACGAGCTTGGAGCGCGGCTTTTTCTGCCGCGGCGTCCTTAGTAGCCAGGCTTTGTTTTTCGGCTTCTTCTTGGCGTTTGTGTAAAATGAGCAGGCGCTTTTCACATTCTTTTTGCTTGCTTTCAGTAGCGGTGAGCTCTTTGCCAAAATAGGCTTTTTCCGTCTCTAAGCTATTTAAATGCTCGTACTGCGGCAGGGTTTGCTTAAATGCAGCCAACTGTTCATTTAAAGCAGTTTCCTCGTTTTCAGCTGCAGCCTGCGCCGCTGCTTCTTTTAGAGCAGGCTCCTGCGCGAGCAGCGATTGATAATTTGCGCAGGCGCGCGCTGTTTCGTTTTTTAGCTTGTTGTAATCCGCTGCTTGACCTAATTTTTGATTTAAGACAGCGGAGCGGGCTTTAAGCACCGCTAATTTTTCATTTAAGCCGCTAAGCGTCTGCTCGTCTGTTTGATTGAAATGCTGAAAAGCTTCCTCAAAGACGGTAAAATCGGCGATATCTCCTGCGGCTAAGGCATTAGCGCACAAAGCGGCGAGCGGATCCTCTGTGGGGCAGGAAAAGAGCCTAAGCTGCTCCAACATTCGACTATGCGCCTGCTCGTAGGTTTTTCTGACCGCGTCCAAATCATTTTTCAGATGCTTTTGCAGGGCTAAATAAGGCGCGGTGGCGAAAATATTGCGCAGTATATCCTCGCGCTCCGAGGTTTTTGCGACTAAAAGCTTTAAAAAATCGCCTTGGGCAATCATTGTGATTTGCGTGAATTGGTCGCGGTTTAACCCCAAAAGGCGCGTGATATAGGCGGTAACCTCGCCGTCTTTGCTGGCTAAGCACTGATCGTTTTCGTAAATCTCCGCATCAGCCGATTGCAGCGTGGTGCCGGTTTTATTTTTTTTGAGCCTCAGAAAGCTCGGATTGCGGCGGACGGTGTAAATTTTGTCGCGATAGCTAAAGGTAAGCTCAACGAAAGTCGGCATATCAAGCGCGGCGTATTTGCTGCGAAACATCTGCGAAGTGCGGTTCGATCCGCTCGCTTCGCCGTAAAGCGCAAATGTAATTGCGTCAAATATTGTGGTCTTGCCGCTGCCGGTATCGCCGCAGATTAAATATAATCCGCGCTCGCCCAGCGCAGAAAAATCGATGATGCACTCTTCGGCGTAGGGACCGAAAGCGCTTAAAATGAGTTTTAACGGCCGCATTGCTCTGCCTCCCATAATTTATTGATAAGCTCTGTTAGATATTGCCTTTGCGCGCTGTCCAAGTCACGGTTGTTTTGCTTGAAATATAAATCGTTAAAATGCTCCAAAGGCGTTTTTTCGAGCATTTGCTCGCTTTGGGCAAAGGAATTTTCCTGCATGAGCGTGCGTTTATTGGCATAGTTTAATTCCAAAATGTGCGGATAAATAGTGCGCAGTTTCGCCAGAGCATTGATCACGTCGTTTTCGTCGGTTAAGATTACTTTTAAGTAATCATCGGTGTTGGTGCTTTGATAATTCTCTCTTTGGCACAATTCATCGTAGCTGCCCTTGATTTCGCGCATATCGCGCAACGGCATAAGCGGGATTATTTTAATGTCGATATTGCCTTTTTCCTTTAAATCCACGATCGTGACGGATTTTTCCTGCTTGATTTCTGCCGGGGAATATTTGAGCGGACTGCCGCTGTAGCGGATGTAGTCGTACTTGAGCTTCTGCGGGGCGTGCAGATGCCCCAAGGCGACATAGTCGAAATCAGTAAAGATTTCGATCCCGATATTATCGGCACCGCCTACGGAGGACTCCTCGTCGGTGGATAAAGCACCGGTGATAAATTGATGCGCGAGCAGAATATGGCGCTCGTGCGGATCTGTTTCTAAGGCCGCTAACGCACAGCGCACGGCGTCGTGGTGGGTGCGGATTTCCTCCTCGGGGAAAAATTCCTTGGCGGTGGCGGGCTTGAGAAAGGGCAGCATGTGGATATTTATCGGACCATACTCGTCAGTCAAGGTTACGGTGCTTATTGCGCCGGTAAAGACTGGTGCGAGATACAGGCCGCATTTTTCGACCAAACGATAGGCAAACGAAAGTTTTTTTGCCGAGTCGTGATTGCCGCTGATGACAAAAACGGGCAAATCGAGCGCGGCTAAAGACGTGACAAAATCGTCAAATAACCCCACAGCTTCAGCTAAAGGCGAGGTTTTATCATATATATCGCCGCAAATTAAGACACCCTCGATTTTTTCGGCGCGGATAATATCTAAAATTTGCTTTAAAATATATTCTTGATCTTCTAAAAGGGAAAATCCACCGATACTGCGGCCTAAGTGCAGATCGGCCAGATGGATGAATTTCATAGGCGCGGCCTCCTTTGCGCGGCAGGCGATAAGCTATCGCAAAAATGTTTTACTAAATTTAATTATATCATAATAAGGCGAAAGATACCATATTTTTGCCATAGAAAAAACGGCTTAAGAGCCGTTTTGTTTGATACTCCAAATATCGAGCAAGATAGCGCTTTGATCGTCGGCGCTTTCGGGAGAGAGGCGGAGGATTTCCTCTCCAGCCTCGGCGCCCGAGCATGGAAGCGCAGGCAAGATTTCCACCCAATTTACGCCGTTTTCTGCCATACCGTCGCTTAAAATCAATAAGCGGTCGCCGCATTTGAAGCGCAAAAGCTGCTTTTGCGCGCGCCCTTCGGCTAAAATGCCTAACGGCAGAGCCTGTGCGGTGAGTTTTTGCACTTTATTTTCGTGCAGAAAATAGGAGATGCTGCCGCAGGCTTTGTAAAACTCGGCAGAAAAATCAAAGGTATCTACCAGCAAAAGCTCCAAAGAAATAAAACTTTCCTCTAATCCTGCCAAAAGCAGATGATTATTGGTCAAATTTAAAGCGTCGGCGGTAGAAATGGAGCTTTTTAGCATTTCCTCCAACAAATCGGCGGCGTAGCTGCTTTGACGGTAGGCTTTTTCGCCGATCCCCATGCCGTCGATCAAAAGCACGCACTCCAAATGCTCGTTTATTTTAAAATGCCGCCAAATATCGCCGCAGAGATTTTCGCCTTTGGCGCGGCGTTGGACGGCGTGGACGCTTAAAAAATATTTTTCCGCAGGGCGTAAAAATATGCGGCAGTATTGATTTTGCCAGCTGCACTCACGTTTGTAAACGAAATACTCTTGCTTGAAATAAGAACCTAAAAGCGCAGAGACTGTTTGTTCGCACTCCTCGATGCATTCCTTTAGAACTATTTCTGCCGTGAAAGCACCGTCGTGCAGTGTGAGACGTGCATACTGCACATTTAAACCCTGACTTTTCAGAAAGCTGCGCAGAGCATGCTCATAATTATTGGCGGAAGTGTAGTTGAGTTCACGCAAAGCTTTGCTGATTAAAGATAATTCATAATTGCACGCTTCTTTCATCTGCGAGAGCTCTTTTGAATGCTTTTCGTCTTTTTGATCCAGCATAATTTGCGCAGTGATAGCCTCGCGCAAAGTCTCACTGTGCAGGCAGATGTGCTTTAAATTTTCGCTTAAAGGAGCAGTTTGGGGTCCTAAACTAAGCGCCAGTTGATAAGCCTCGTCCAGGGCGTTTTTAGTTGCTTCGGGATTTTTTTGCCAGCAGTATTCTTTATTGGCGCACTGATGGCAGACGCGCAGGTAAATCCGGGTGCATATAGCGGGCGAATTATCTTTTGCACCGATAAGCTCCGGGCGCGGACGGCTCAAAACTCCGACTGCCTGCGCTATTTTAGCGTAGCCGTTTTCCCGGGGGCGGCGCTTAGTAAGCGGCGCGGGACGGTTTTTTAGAGGCGGGACGGCGAAAAAGATTACCCCTGCGGCTAAAATTTCTCCCGCAAGATAGATAAGCCCATACCAGTCGCTGATGATCCAGCCCAAAAGCAAACTGCCAGCCGCATACGCGCCAAAAATCCCGAGCTTTCCGTAATCGACGCCCAAAGAACCAACGCCAGCGCAAAGGGCTAAATAGCCGATTAAAGCAGCATTTTCTCCGGAGGAGAGCGTACCTGTCAGGCCTAAAAATAAGCCTGTCATGATAGCGGAGGCAGCACCGATATTGCTGACAGCTAAAAGCAAAAGCGCATGAAAGAGGATGTGCTGGAGGTTTATGCCGTCGATAGCGAGGCTGCTTGTCCCCAAAATGAGCATCAGCATGAGCAAAAACGGACAGAGCAATTCTTCTTTTGTCATTTCCGCAAAGCTTTGGCGGCGGTTTTGAATATTTTTTTGACTAAAATTAAGTAAAGCGTAGGCTATGGCGACGAAGCAAGCGTTGATGGGCGGCCAAATGAGGCTTGATTTGAACCAGAAGGCGAGGAGGAGATGGCTTGCGAGAAAAATTAATCCTAAAATCACGCTTTGCTGCCTCAGTGTTTTTTTCGTGCCCACAAAATAAAACCATGCGGCAAAAAACGCGAGCGCACCCACGGCGCCAAGCAGTGCAGGGGCGCTTTGGGGCAAAAGCAAAAAGGCAGCCATTGACCCGAGAAAAGCGGCGCTCATTTCTTTAGCGGAAAATTGCAGCAAAAAGGCGCTGTAGGCGCTAAAAAGCACTGCTCCCTCTGATCGTGCGGCGGCAGTGCAGAAAAAGCCGCCTATCGCCCACAAAAAAAGTACAGGCTCGGACAATTCTTTGAGCCGCAGGCGTTCAAAATGCAAATTAATTTTACTTTCCATAGTATCACCTCAAAAGTTTTTAATTCACGCAGTAATTGTAGCAATATTTTCAAATCTTCTATTTAATTGTAAACTTTTATTCGTGAAAAACGTGTCATAAAAAAGAGCGCAAACAAATTTTTTTCCGTCATTTTCGGTGCAATTTCTGCAGAAGCTTTTTACACTTTATCCTTTAAATCCGCATAAACTGTAAAAAAGGTGGTGAAAAATTTGCATAATCTTCATATCTATCCCGGAGCGCTCAAAAGCGAAGAGGACGGTGAATTATTATACCGCTGCCTGCGCAGCCATCAGCCAATCCTGCCGCAAGCGGCAGATCTGGGCGAAATCCCGCTCATCATCCGCCATCAGCATAAATTGCCTGTCTGCACTGGTGAGGCGGGGGCTTATTTACGAGCGGTGCTTCAATACCAAAAATACGGACAAATTTTGGATTTCTCCGGGATGTTTATTTATAAAATGAATCGTCTTTATTATGACGGATTAAAACCGCAGACGCGCGGCAGCACGCTAAA
>QAKL01000069.1 GCA_003343815.1 Clostridiales bacterium | reverse complement strand
GTCGGCAAAAAAGCGCTGGATTTTCTGATCAAAGCCTCCAAGCACCGTAAGCACATTGAGGTCGACTTTTTCGGCGGCGAGCCGCTTTTGAATTTTGAAGTATGTAAGGAACTGGTCAAATACGGCCGCGAGCAGGGTAAAATTCACGATAAAATTTTCAAATTTACCATGACGACCAATGGCGTGCTTTTGACCGACGAAGTGCAGAAATTTTTAAACGACGAGGGGATTAGCGCTGTTTTGAGCTTGGACGGGCGCCCCGAGGTCAACGATAAAATGCGTCAATTCCCTAACGGTACAGGTTCCTATGCCAATATCGTCCCGAAATTTAAACATTTCGCCGACAGCCGCAACGGCTTGGAGTATTATCTGCGCGGCACCTATACCCACTGGAATCGCGATTTCTTCGAGGATGTAAAGCATATGGTCGACGCAGGATTCAAGGAAATCTCCGTCGAGCCCGTTGTCGCGCCCAAAGAAATGTCCTACGCGCTGACCGAGGAGGATCTGCCGATTTTGTACGAGCAGTACGATAAATTGGCGCGCCACTATGTCGAGAAAATGGAAGCGGGCGATGGGTATAATTTCTTCCATTTTAATGTGGATTTGAGCCACGGTCCCTGCCTGCCGAAACGTTTAAGCGGCTGCGGCTCGGGACATGACTATCTGGCGATAAGTCCCGAGGGGGATCTCTACCCGTGCCATCAGTTTGTGGGCGATGAGAAATTTAAAGTAGGCACCGTCGATGAAGGTATCACAAATTACGATATTTGCCGCGATTTTCAGTCAAGCCATGTGCTTAGTAAGCCTACCTGCATGAAATGCTGGGCGCGCTTTTACTGCTCCGGCGGGTGCCATGCCAATAATTTGCGCTACGGCGGCAGTTTGAAAGAGCCTTACGAATACGGCTGCAATTTGCAGAAAAAACGCTTGGAATGTGCGATTTATGTCCAAATCAAGCGGATGCTTATGGAAAATAAGTAAAAGATGAGGGCGTTGCAATCTTTTCTTAAAATTATTTTCACAAAAACCTCACATAAGTTTGCTATAATTACCCTGTAATCAATATTTTGCTTGTCTGTTTTGACACATGAAGTATAAAAAAGGGCAGCTTGGGAATAATTACAATAAAAATTGTTGAAAAAGTGACATCAAAGTTACAAATCCCCATATGCCCTTTTCAAAAACTTTATTTTGTGTTATAATGGCAACATCGTAAAAAATATTGATAAGAAAAACTGATAGAGAAAACAGAAAGGTGGCGAGGTGCAGTATTTCTGCAGGTATTTTATGAGTAAAGAAATCCGTAATGATAGTGAATGCTCCAAAACAGATGATAAGGATTGGCATCAGGTGACCTCTATCGAACAAATCGAAGCAGCGATTAAAAAAGAGTTCAGCGATGAGTCCGACAGCAGGAAGACTGTAACGGCAGAAGTGAAAAACGATAAAGCAAACTGGAAAATAGTTTTAAAGAAAAAGAATGAAAAAGCGGAAGAAAATTTCGCAAGCGAAGCAAAAAGTTTGAAAGACAAAATTTATCACAGTCGTTTTATGACAACTATCCGGGCGCAGAAAGCAGAGCGCTTTTTAGCCGGAGCAGCTGTAGTATTGGTTTTGGTAGTGGCATTAGTATCTGTGTCTGTCAGCACCTGCTATGAGGTTTTGGTAGATGGCGAAAATGTCTGTTACATCAGCAGTGCCTCCGAACTGGACGCGGCCTTGAAAGATTTAAAAGCTCAAGCTGATGCTAATACCAATGCTGATATGACAGAAGCTGTACTTTCGACCGATGTCGAAGTTGCAGCTAAGCACAAAGTTTTTGTAGAAACCGCCAGTGAAAGCGAGTTAGCCGAAATTTTGCAGGAAAAAGTCAGCTGGCAGGTACCGGGCGCAAAAATCGTCGTCAATAACGGCGAGTCGGTTTTGGCCTTTGCCACTTTGACAGACGCGCAGAGCGTTTTGGATACTTTGACTCAAAATGCTATCGCAGCTAACAGCGGCGCAAAAGTTTTAGACACCAGATTTTACGAGGATGTTACCGCTGAGGAAGGTAATGTTGACGCCGAAGATATTTTGACTCCGGAGCAGGCATTGGCTCAGATCGCCGAAGGTAAGGAAGAAGTGAAAACGCACACCGTAGTTTCCGGCGAAAGCCTGTGGAGCATCGCCAGCGATAACGGCACTTCCGTCAGCACTTTAAATGAATTAAACCCGGGTTTGCGTGAAGACCGCATCCAGATCGGGCAGGAAATTAAGCTAAACAAAATCGAACCTTTGATTAATGTCGTCGTTGATAAAGTAGTTACTGTTTCCGAGGCTATTCCTTACGGCGAGACGGTTAAAGAAAGCAGTAAGCTGATGAAAGGCGAGACGCAGGTCGTCACTAAAGGTGTCGAGGGCTCGAAAGACGTAACTTATCAAATCAGTGAGTATAACGGCACTACTTTGGAAAAAGTAACCCTCTCCGAGGTCGTTACCAAAGAGCCGGTTAATAAGGTAGTAAACAAAGGCACAGCAACTGTGGCTACTTCCTCCAGAAGCAGCTCCGGCAGTAGCAGCGGCGTTTTCAGTTGGCCGAGCAAGGGTACGATTTCGTCTCCTTACGGTAAACGTGGCAGAGGATTCCATACCGGTATCGACATTGCCAACAAAAAAGGCACGCCTGTTTCGGCGGCAGCCGGCGGTAAAGTTACCTCTGCCGGTTGGAGCGGCGGCTACGGCTACTGCATCATCGTTGACCACGGCAACGGTATGAAAACTCGCTATGCGCATTTGTCCAAAATTTTGGTGAGTGTCGGCGACAGTGTCTCCCGCGGTGAAAAAATCGGCGAAGTCGGATCTACCGGCAACAGCACCGGTCCGCATCTGCACTTTGAGGTTATTGTAAACGGCAGTACCAAAAACCCGATTAACTATCTGAAATAAGAAATAAAACCGCCTGCAAAACGCGCAGGCGGTTTTTGTGTAATTATGGTAATGGGACGATAATATAATAACAACAAAGATATTTAGGAAGTTTTTATTTTTGTTCGCTAAATTATTTGCTGTTTGCGCTAAAAAATTCTTGACAAAGACCACATTGGTGTGTAAAATAGTAGAAGTAATATATCTCGCCGATATAGCTCAATTGGCAGAGCAGCTGATTTGTAATCAGCAGGTTGTAGGTTCGATTCCTATTGTCGGCTTTTCTAATACCTTGCGAAAGGTATTATTTTTTTATCCGAGTGAAATTGACGGGAGGGCGGTAGGATGGTGAAAAAACGTATATATTTAACTAAGCGGCAGTATAAAATTGCGAAGTACATCTATAAAAAAGAGCCCGACGAGGCGCAATTGCGCGAGAAATTCAAGCTGAGCGAGGAAGAATGTGCAGCGCTTTTGGAAAGTCTGGCGGAAATATTGACGATTGGAGCGGATAATCGTCTTAGACTAAATGAGAAGGGCTTGGTCGCCTATGAAGAAAAGCATGAGCGCGAGAGCATCAGACGCTTAGCATGGACGGCATTATGGATTACAGTCGGGATTTCGGCGGCAGCGCTGGCGGTGAGTATCGTGGCTATTGCCATTCATTGAAAAGCTCGGTTTGAAATATTTCAGACCGAGCTTTTTTAGCGCGTAATAACGAAAAATCAAGCAGGAATTTTGATATTTTTTGAGGAAAGTAATTGTAAAAGAAATGGCTTTGTGTTACAATATCTAACAAAGTGTTTTTGAGAATTATTTTTAAGGATGGTGGAAGTGTTTGAATAACAAGTTTATGAAAAACTTGCTCATCTATGCCTTGATTATTCTTTTTGCGGTATCGTTTCTCCGTATGGGGACGCTGGCGGACAGAAACCAACCGCAGGTGGAAAACGCATACGGCGAATCCTACACCGAGTTTATCCAAGGCGTGGAAAACGGCAATGTCAAAGAGGTGTCCATCACCACATATGACAATTATCAGACGATTACCGGCACGACAGTGGATGGGAAGAAAATAGAGATGGCGGTTAATTTAGACAGCGGCGATTTGATTAATACTTTAGTCGCTAACGGAGTTAACGTCATCCAAAAAGAAACTCCGACTCCCTCGGCGTGGTGGAGCTTATTAAGCAGTTTGATTCCGATTTTGTTAATGCTGGGACTTTTGTTCTTTATCATGAATCAGAGCCAAGGCGGCGGTGGCAAGGTGATGCAGTTTAGCAAAAGCAAAGCCAAAGTCACTATCGACGATAAAAACCGCAAGACCTTTGCCGATGTCGCCGGAGCCGACGAGGTCAAGGAAGAATTGGAAGAAATCGTGGAGTTTTTAAAAGATCCGCGGAAATTCAGCGCTTTGGGCGCGCATATTCCTAAAGGCGTGCTGTTATTCGGACCTCCCGGTACCGGTAAAACTTTGCTCGCCAGAGCAGTAGCAGGCGAGGCGGGAGTAGCGTTTTTCAGCATCAGCGGTTCCGACTTTGTCGAAATGTTTGTCGGCGTCGGTGCCTCCCGTGTGCGTGATTTGTTCGAGCAGGCTAAGAAAAATGCGCCGTGCATCATATTTATCGATGAAATCGACGCTGTCGGTCGTCAAAGAGGCGCAGGCGTAGGCGGCGGTCATGATGAACGTGAGCAGACGCTGAACCAGTTGTTAGTCGAGATGGACGGTTTTAATGCCAACGAGGGCATTATCATCATCGCCGCAACCAACCGACCGGATATCTTAGATCCGGCGTTATTGAGACCGGGCCGCTTCGACCGTCAAATCACGGTGGGCCGTCCCGATGTGCGCGGACGTGAGGAAATTCTCAAAGTCCATGCGAAAAATAAACCTCTGGCTTCCGATGTGGATTTAAAGGCGGTCGCTCAACAGACCGCAGGCTTTACGGGCGCTGATTTAGCTAATCTGTTAAATGAGGCGGCGCTTTTGGCGGCGCGTTTAAATTTGAAAAAAATCGGGCAGACGCAATTGGAGCAATCCATCGAGCGCGTGATCGCAGGCCCTGAAAAGAAAAACGGCGCGGTGATCAGCGATTTTGAGAAAGATATCGTTTCTTATCACGAGGCAGGGCATGCTTTAGTCGGGCATTTGATGCCGCAGTGCGATCCCGTGCATAAAATTTCGATTATCCCCCGCGGCAGCGCCGGCGGCTATACGCTGTTATTGCCGGAGGAAGACCGCAATTATATGAC
>QAKL01000091.1 GCA_003343815.1 Clostridiales bacterium | reverse complement strand
CAACTCAAGCCCAAATTGATTTTGACGATGCTCATGATGTTTAAAACATTAGCCGGCAGGACGAGCTTGGTGAGAATTTGCATTTTACTCGCGCCGAAACTTTGCAAAAGCTTGACTTTTTCTGCTTCGACCGAGGTAAAGTAGCTGTAGGCGCTGATGATGGTGACGATTAAAGAGATAAAGACGGCGACAGCGACGATGCCTGCGGTACTTGCGCCGATCCAGACAATTAAAATCGGAGCTAAGGCTGTTTTGGGCAGCGCGTTTAAAATTACCAACAAGGGATCCATGATTTTGGCGAATGTATCAAACCACCAGAGCAAAACGGCGATGATGATGCCCAAAATGCTGGCGATCGTAAAGCCTAAGATCGTTTCCCAGACGGAGGCGGCGATGTGGGTGAATATTTCGCCTTTTTTTAGATAGGAGATAAAGAGCGCCCAGATATCAGACGGACAACTGAATAAAAAGGTGTCAATCCAGCCCAAGCGGGCGCTGATTTCCCAGAGGGCAAAAATAGCAACAATGATAAAAATTTGCCAAAAATGAATTTTGAGGCGCGTCATTTTGAGGCTGTGAATGTATTGCTGGTGAGCTTTGGTAAAGTCATTTTGAGCCATCCGGCATCAGCTCCTTCCAGATGGTATCGAAATAGTCTTGGAATTCAGGTGCCTTGCGCGCACTGAGCGGACTGCGCTCCTCGGGCAGAGTCAGGGTGATTTCATGGACTGATTTCACCGTAGCCGGGCGATTTGAGAGCACGTAGATAATATCCGCCATGCTGATCGCCTCTGAAATATCGTGGGTGACTAAAAGCGCCGCTTTCTTTTCATTTTTGATGATACGGTAAATATCGCCGCTGACGCTCAAGCGCGTCTGAAAATCCAGCGCCGAAAACGGTTCGTCAAGCAAGAGGATGTCAGGGTCGGTGGCTAAAGTGCGGATCAAAGCGGCTCGCTGGCGCATACCTCCGGAAAGCTCGCGGGGATAGCTTTTGCGAAAGCTCCACAAATCGTATTTATGCAGCAAATGATCAATGCGTGCAGTATGTTCGGCGGTTAATTTGTGCTGAATTTCCAAACCTAAAAGTATATTATCATAAATACTGCGCCACTCTAAAAGGTGATCTTGCTGAAACATATATCCGATGCGGCCGTTTTGGATGATCTGTCCGTCTGTGGGGGCAAGAAGCCCGGAAATGAGGTTTAAAATCGTGCTTTTGCCGCTTCCCGAGGGGCCTAAAAGTCCGACTATCTGCCCTGAATCGACAGTGAGGTTGATTTTATCGAGGACATGGAGTATGTGCTTTTCTTTAAAGAAAACCATATCGAGATCCTTTAGTTCAAGGATATGGGGATTTTTCATGGTGTCACATCCTTTTAAGTAATAGCAGATATATAGTATAATATACAAATAACCCTCATTTGGTAGGTTGTTCGCAAAAATAAAAAACACTGCTTTAAAAGCAGTGTTTTTGCAGTAATTTAAGCTTTTTTACCGAGAATTTGTCCGGAGCGAACGGGTATTTCGTGATTTTTTGCCGATTTAATTTCGTCAGCCAAAAGCAAACGGTCTTTTTCGATTAAAAGTAAGATCGTTGAGCCGCCGAATTCGAAATAGCCTTTTTCGGTGAATTTACGAACCGTGCCTTGGGAAAAATGATTGCAGATGCGGCCGACTAAAAGCGCGCCGATTTCCATTTGGATAATATCGCCGAAATGCTCGCTTTTGATTAAAGCATATTCACGCACGTTTTGCACATATACGGGCAGATTAGTGCAGATCTCCGGGCGGACACAGTGAAGGACGCCGTCTATGGCACGAGTTTTTACAATTTCACCGTCGTCGATAAAAATATAGCGATGATAATTATGCGGTGCCAAGCGGAAAATCAAGCAGCAGCCGTTTTGGTATTTTTGGGAAAGCTCGGAATCTTTTAAAAGCGAGTCGAGGTTATACCGGGCGAGCTTGATAAAAAATGTCCGTTCATCAGAGATTTCGTGTACGGACAAAAAGCCGTCACAGGGCGCGATAAAAAGATTATCAGCATGCTCGGGAATCGAAAAAGCTCGCTTTCTGGTGAAAAAATCGTTAAACGAACGATATTTTTCAGATGGATACTCGCTCATGTTTATATCATGCTTTCTGATATAATAATTGATCAGCCACCAAGAAAGCGGCGAGGACAGATACGCATATGCAATTTTAGAGAATTGCGGGCGGACGAGCGCTTTGAGCATGAGCCGCCCGAGGCGCGTATTGTATAAAAAACGGATAGCAGGACTTTCGGTAGACGACATAATAAACCTCCGAGAATAGCAGTTGAAAGACATAAAAAAAGCCACGCCGTAAAACGCGCAGCTTTACTTCGGTGTAAATTTTGATAAAAATTAAAACAAATAGAAATATCCTAAAACGATTAAGCCCAAAACAATGCGGTAGTAACCGAATACTTTGAAATCATGGGTTTGGATATAGCGCATTAAAAATTTGATGGCAAAAATGGAAACGATGAAAGCGACAAAAGCGCCGATAAATAATAAGCTCCACTCGGCCGCACTAAACGCCAGACCTGCTTTTAACAGCTTTAAGGCGCTTGCGCCGAGCATGGTCGGAATCGCCAAAAAGAAAGAGAATTCGGCGGCGACGGTGCGCGAAGTGCCCAAAATCATCGCTCCGATAATGGTAGCGCCGGAGCGGGAAGTGCCGGGAATCATCGCCAAAGCTTGGAAAAATCCGATCATGATGATCGTCGAATATTTGAGCTCGCTAAAAGAATTAATCCTTGGTGTCGGACGAAAACGCTCGACTACGATAAATAAAATACCGTAAATGATCAAAGTTGTGGCGACGGTTTTGGCGTTAAAAAATAACGCATCGATTTGATCGTTAAATAAAACTCCCAAAACTCCGGCAGGGATGATACCGACTAATACTTTGCCCCATAAAGAGAATGTTTCGCGTCTTTCAATGATTGAGTTACCTTTGGCGTAAGGATTGAGTTTGCGGAAATAAAGCAAAATTACGGCTAAAATCGAGCCGAACTGAACAACTACCAAAAATGTGCTGACAAAGATATCGCTTTGTTGGAGCTTTAGGAATTCGTCAACCAAAATCATATGCCCGGTGCTGCTGATGGGCAGCCACTCGGTGATGCCTTGGACGATACCTAAAAAGATAACTTTTAAAACCTCAAGAAAATACATTTTTTTAACCTCACTTAGAAAAAATTGGTCTATGTGATATTGTACTCCAAAGAACGCGCCATGACAAGCCCTTTTTTGTAAAAAAACTGTGGGTATTTATTGACAAAAAGGCAGAGAATAATTTATAATTTTTTAAACAAAGGTTTAAGGAGTGAATAAAATGCGTGACTTAAAAGAACTGCGGACAGAGATAGATCAGGTGGATCGCATTTTGGTACCGCTTTTTTGCAAGCGTATGAGTTTGGCAGCTGAGGTAGCTGAGTATAAGCGGACTAAAGAAATGCCTGTTTTAGACTCCTCGAGAGAGCAGGCATTGTTGAATAAAATTAAGGATTTAGCGGGCGAGGAATACGCCGGATATATTTTAAAAATATACGAGCGGATTTTAGAGGAGTCACGGAATTATCAAAGCGAAATTTTAGAAAGTAAGTGAGAAGATGATTAAAGGATTTGAAAATTTTAAAATGGGGCTTTTGGGGGAAAAGTTGGGGCATAGTTTTTCACCGTTGATTCATCAAAAATTGGCGGATTACGAATATAAATTGTATGAAGTCGCTAAAGAAAATCTGGCAGAATTTATCACGGCGAAAAATTTTGACGGCTTAAATGTGACAATCCCCTATAAAAAAGACGTGTTGGCGTTTTTAGATGAAATTGATCCGAAAGCAGAGGCGATCGGCGCGATTAATACCATTAAAAACGAAAACGGCAAGCTTATAGGCTATAATACCGACTATGACGGTTTTTTGTATTTGCTGCACAAAAACGGTATTGATGTTTGCGGCAAAAAAGCGATTGTTTTGGGTAACGGCGGCGCGGCGGCTCCTGTGCGTGAGGTTTTAAAAAACGAGGGCGCATCGGAAATCGTTACGATCTCGCGTAAAGTCGAAAATAATTATGAAAATATCGCACAGCACTATGACGCGGAGGTCATCGTCAATACGACTCCTGTGGGTATGTATCCTCATAACGGCGAAAGTTTGCTGGATTTAAAATATTTCACCAAAGCCGAGGCGGTGGTGGATATTATTTATAATCCGCTAAGGACGCGCTTGGTGCTGGAGGCATTGGAATTAGATATTACGGCGGTAGGCGGGCTGGATATGCTGGTAGGGCAGGCAGTAAGAGCCTGCGAAATCTGGACGGGAGAAAGTATCCCATTGGAAGTATGGGATAAAACTGCGGCTTGGCTTTATAAAAAACAGCAAAATGTTGTTCTAATCGGGATGCCCGGCTCGGGCAAAAGCACGCAGGCAAAATTATTAGCCGAAAAACTATGCCGCAAATGTGTGGAGATAGATGATTTGTTTAAGCCTGCATTTGGAAGAACTCCGGCAGAGATCATCCCCATAGAGGGCGAGGCACGCTTTCGCGAGCTGGAGCATGAGTTGGTAACGGAAGTAGGAAAAAAAAGCGGCATCGTTATCTCGACCGGCGGCGGTGTGGTGACACGCGCGGAAAACTATTTTCCGCTAAAGCAAAACGGCATTATTATCGCTTTAGAGCGCGATATCACAGGTTTGGCGACAGAGGGACGTCCTATCTCGCAAAGCAAAGATCTGTCAGAGCTTTTTAAAGAGCGCAAGCCGCTTTACGATAAATTCAGCGACTTTAAGATTATGCTGGCAGGGGAAAAAGCAGCGAGTTTAAAAATGCTGCTGGATGTGCTGGGGGAGTAAGGCTTAATTTTTAAACTTTCTTTATAAAAATAACGCTTGCTACTTGACAAAATATGTGATTGTATGCTATTTTATAATAGTTAAAGCCTGTGAACAAGAGGAGTAAATCGTGGATCATGAAAGAGAAAAAGACTGCGTTTCGGCGCGCTGAGAGGTCTTTGATGGGGTCGCGGTCGAATGTCGCTTGCAAGGCGTGAGATTGAAATTAGTAGATTTCACCGGGAAAGCCCGTTACAGCCGAGAGAGCCGTTTTACGGAATTAAGGTGGTACCACGGAAGTATGCGCTTTCGTCCTTTATGAGGATGAAAGCGCTTTTTTTATTAAAAAAGGAGTGAATTACATGGAGGAGAGCAAAAATCTCTCAAAGGTTTACGATCCGCAAAGTGTAGAAGAAAAATGGTATAAATGGTGGGAGGAAAGCAAGTTTTTCTCCGCGAAAATGGAGGAGGGTAAGCCGGCGTTTTCGATCGTCATGCCGCCGCCGAATGTCACCGGTATGCTCCATATGGGACATGCTATGGATAATACCCTGCAGGATATCCTGACCCGCTATAAAAGAATGCAGGGTTATAATACCTTGTGGGTGCCGGGTACCGACCACGCAGGTATCGCTACTCAAGCCAAAGTCGAGGCACAATTACGCAAAGAGGGCACCGATCGCTACGAATTGGGTCGTGAGAAATTTTTGGAGCGTGCCTGGGCGTGGAAAGAAGAATACGGCAATACGATTACCACTCAGCTTCGCAAATTAGGCTCATCCTGCGACTGGGATAAAGAGCGCTTCACGATGGATGAGGGCTGCTCTAAAGCAGTGCGCGAGGCGTTTGTGAGACTTTATAAAAAAGGCTTGATTTATCAGGGAAATTATATTGTGAACTGGTGCCCGCACTGCCATACGACTATTTCCGATATCGAGGTCGAGCATGTGGAGAATGAAGGCAAAATTTATTACTTCCGCTATCCTATCGAGGGGACGGAGGAATATATCCAGATAGCTACCACTCGCCCGGAGACGATGTTCGGCGATACGGCGGTCGCGGTACATCCCGATGATGAGCGCTATAAACATTTAATCGGCAAAAATGTCATTTTGCCTGTTGTGGAAAGACGTATCCCGATTATCGCTGATGAATATGTCGAAAGAGAGTTCGGCACCGGCGCGGTCAAAATCACGCCTTCGCATGATGTCAATGACTTTGAAATGGGGCAGAGACACCATCTGCCGGAAATCGTCGTTATCGACAAAGACGGCAAAATGAACGAAAATGCGGGCATTTATGAGGGATTGGACCGTTATGAATGCCGCGAAAAATTAATCGCTGATTTTGAAAAAAGCGGTGTATTAGTAAAAATCGAGGATCATACCAATTCGGTTGGACATTGCTATCGCTGCAACACGGTTATTGAGCCTTTGGTGAGTAAGCAATGGTTCGTCAAAATGAAACCTCTGGCAGAGCCCGCAATGCAGGCGGCATTAAACGGTGATGTGAAATTTATCCCCGAGAGATTTACAAAGATTTATTTAGGCTGGCTGGAAAATATCCGCGACTGGTGTATTTCCCGCCAATTATGGTGGGGACATCGTATTCCCGTGTGGTATTGCGAGGACTGCGGCGAGGTCATCTGCGAGATGGAGGATCCGACTGTCTGCCCGAAATGCGGCTCGACTCATCTGCATCAGGATCCGGATGTTTTAGATACTTGGTTCTCCTCGGGTTTATGGCCGTTTTCAACCATGGGCTGGCCGGAAAAAACTCCTGAGTTTGATATGTTTTATCCGACGAGCGTCTTGGTCACGGGGCGCGATATCATCTTTTTCTGGGTAGCACGCATGCTCTTTGATGCGTTGGAATTTACAGGTTCGGTGCCGTTTAAAGAAGTCTTTATTCACGGGCTTGTTTTGGACAGTCAAGGACGCAAGATGAGTAAATCTTTGGGTAACGGCGTCGATCCTTTAAAAGTTATCAAAGAATACGGCGCGGACAGTCTGCGCTTTATGTTAATCACCGGCAATACTCCGGGTAATGATTTGCGCTATCGCGATGAGAGATTAGAGTCGGCGCGAAATTTTGCCAATAAAATTTGGAATGCGGCAAGATTTTCTTTGATGAATTTAGAGGATTATCAAGCGGACAGTATCTTAGCGCCGCAGTATGAGACGGCAGATAAATGGATCATCAGTCGCTATAGCGCGGTAAGCCGTCAAGTGACGGAAATGCTCGACCGCTATGAGTTGGGCGAGGCGGCCAGAGTGCTTTACGAATTTATCTGGAACGAATTCTGCGACTGGTATATCGAGTTGGTCAAACCGCGTTTATATGGCAAAGACACAGAGGAAAGCCGCTATGCAGCGCAGAAAACATTGGTCGAGGTTTTGCGCGGCAGTATGGAGCTCTTACATCCGTTTATGCCCTTTATCACCGAGGAAATTTGGCAGCATCTGCCGCATGAGGGCGAAACGATTATGCTGGCAAAATGGCCCGAGCAGGAGGAAAGTCTGATCAGTGCGGAGATCGACAAACAAATGGAATTAACGATCGAGGTTATCCGCGCGATTCGCAATCTGCGCAGCGAGATGAATGTGCCTTTAGGCAAAAAAGCCGAGGTTATCATTTGTGCCAATAACCCTGAATACACTGTTTATCTGAAAGACGGTGCTAATTATATTTTGAGCTTAGCCAGTGCGGAGAGCCTGAGCGTCGAGGAAACGCTTGCTGCGAAACCTACCCAGGCAGCGACGGCGGTCGTCCACGGTATCGAAATCTATCTGCCGCTCAAAGGTTTGATTGATTTGGATAAAGAAATTGCGCGATTGGAAAAAGAATTGACCAAAATGGAGGGTGAGATCAAGCGTATCGAGGGCAAATTAGCCAACGAGGGCTTTGTCGCCAAAGCACCTGCCGAGGTCATCGAGAAAGAAAAAGAAAAATTGGTAAAATATCAAGCCAGCAAAGAAGCTCTTTTAGTGCGTTTGGCGGAATATAAAGCCTAAAGATTAACCGGAATGTCTCCCAGACATTCCGATTTCTACATATAAAATTTTGTGAAAAAAGAGGTGAAAAAGATGATTTATCTGCCTATGCAGGTCGTGCCTGCTTTTGAGACGATACGAAAAAAATTAAATCTGCCTGCACTTGAGATAGATGAACTGCTTGATTTCAGCTTTCAGGCAGAAACGGTGAAACGCTATGATTTGAAAGCTTGGCGGCAGATTTTTAGCGATCTCTATCCTGAATATAGCCAAAAGGGATTGTTAGGTGCATATTATCAGACGTGCATGGGAGCAAGGTATTTGGATCGGTGGAAAAGAAAATTGGAAACTTTTCCGGCATGGGTCAGGCGCTTGCCTGAGGTCAGGCATATCAATGAGCATACACAGCAAATGATGAGCGAGGCTTGCAAAAGCCGTCATCGTCAGGAGATAATTGGGCTGGCGTTGGCGCGGATGGAAACGCTGGA
>QAKL01000099.1 GCA_003343815.1 Clostridiales bacterium | reverse complement strand
CTGCGGATATCCATATTAGCCGTCCCGACTGAAGCCATTTCATTATCCACCAAAAGCATCTTGGAGTGAATAAATCCCTTCTGGTAAAAATACACCTTGGCGCCCAAGCGCATCAATTCCTCTAAATACGACAGCGATGCTTCATGCACCGTAGCATGGTCGCTTTTCTGCGGGAAGATGATGCGCACATCCACCCCTGCCATCGCCGCCGTCTTTAAAGCAGTCAAAATCGACTCATCAGGAATAAAATACGGTGTCTCTATATACACCGTATTTTTCGCCTGGGCGATCGCATAAAAGTAGGCCTGATAAATCGTCTCCTGCGGCGTATCGGCGCCCGAAGCGGCGATTTGGATCATACTTTCACCCGTATTTTCCACATCGTTCGGAAAATAGCCACGCCCCAGCAGCATTTCATCAGTACGCAGCATCCAGCCTATGGCAAAAATCATTTGCAGCATATAAACCGCCGCCCCTTGGATACGCAAGTGCGTATCCCGCCAATAGCCGAGCTTACCTTTGTGAATATACTCATCAGCGATATTGATCCCGCCGACATAGCCGATTTTCCCATCAATCACGCAAATTTTGCGGTGATCGCGATAATTGAAATCGCGAATACCAAAAGGAAAGCGCGGCTTGATCGTCGTATACACCTCGCAGCCGGCTTTTTTTAAGCTCAAGATAAACTCCGGATCTTTTTTCAGTTTCCACGAGCCCCAGTCGTCATAAATAATGCGTACCTTGACACCCTCTTTTGCTTTGGCAATCAATACCGCGCGCAACTCGTCGGCAACAGAGGATTTGCGGATAATGTAATACTCCAGATGAATATGCTCACGTGCGTTTTTGATATCCTCGAGCATCTGTGCAAACTTAGCCACACCGTCGGTATAAATATCGACCTTATTACGCACAGTGAGCGGTGATACCCCGGAATTTAAGACCAAGCGTATCGTATTTTGATCTGCAAGATCAAACAGCTTGCTATCTGCCGGATCATCTGCCACCGGCAATGCTTCCGCAGAGTCCAAGATCTCACGCATATCCGCGTGATTGAGATAGGCGACGATCCGCGCTTTGGCATTCTCCCAGCGATGCTTTCTGGTATTTGCGCCAAATATTAAGTACAGCAGGAAGCCCACTCCCGGCAAAAACATCAGCACCAAAAGCCAGCTGATTGTCTTGTGCGGGCTGCGGTTTTCCAGAGAAATCGTGATGCCTATCGTTAAAGGCACAAATATAAAAACAGTAACCGCTAAAAAAATCAAAAAATCGTGCATCGCAATTCTCCTTTCGATGTTTTTTTCATTATACCACGCGCAGCTAATCCATGCAAATGTAGTATGACTTGATTCAAAAGCGCAATTCGTTTCAAAAAAAGATGTGCAAAAATATTGCACATCTTTCATGTTAAGCCGTCATTTTTTCATATTTGCGTTTCAGTTTTTCGACATTTAAAAGTCTCATCGAGTTGGCAATCGCGATCACAGAAACACCGACATCGGCGAAAACAGCCTCCCACATATTCGCCAAACCAAAAGCTCCCAGGATGAGGAAGATACCCTTGATGCCTAAAGCGAAAATGATATTGCCGCGGACGATGCCGGCAGTCTTTTTAGCTAAAGCCACAACCAGCGGAATCTTTTGAATATTATCGTCCATGATGACAATATCCGCCGCCTCGATCGCCGCGTCGCTGCCCATAGCACCCATCGCGATACCGCAGTCCGCCAAAGCCAAGACAGGGGCGTCGTTGATCCCGTCGCCGGTATAGATGATACTGCCTTTCTCACTGGTTTCATTTTTCAATTTAGAGAATAACTCCACCTTGTCTGCCGGCAAAAGCTCGCTGTAGACGTGGCTCACGCCCAGCTCCTGACCGACTTTTTCGGCAGCGGCTTTCTTATCGCCGCTTAAAATTACTGTATCCTGCACACCCATCGCTTTTAAGCCGTGCAAAGCGCTGACCGCCTCGGGTTTAATCGTATCGTTAAAGGTGATAACACCCAAATATTTGTCATCCACCGCCACATAAACAGCACTCGCGTGCACCTCGGGGCAGTCTAAATTTAACGATTTCATCAATTTAGCATTGCCCGCATAAATCGTATGCTCTGCCGTCGTGGTTTTCACGCCGTAGCCCGGCAATTCTTCATTTTTCACAACCTGCGCATTATCTATTTCCTGTCCGTAGCCTTTGCGCACCGCCTCGGCCAGCGGATGATTGGAATAACTTTCAGCCAAAGCCGCCCATTTTAAAATCTCATCCTTACTGCCTTGCGCCGTGATGATTTCGTCGATAGCGAACTCGCCCTTGGTCAAAGTACCGGTTTTGTCGAAAACAGCAGTTTCGCATTTTGCCAAAACCTCCAAATAATTGGAGCCCTTAACCAAAATACCCTCTTTCGCCGCCGCTCCGATACCGCTGAAAAATCCCAAAGGAATCGAGATAACTAAAGCGCACGGACAAGAAATTACCAAGAAAATCAGCGCTCTTCTGAACCACTCGCTAAAGACATCAAAGCCTAAAATTAACGGCGGCACAAAAGCTAACGCCAATGCGGCAATAACCACTGCCGGAGTGTAATAGCGGGCAAATTTCGTGATAAAGCGCTCAGTCGGTGCTTTTTGCGAAGCCGCATTTTCCACCAGCTCGAGGATTTTCGCTACGGTAGAATCGCTGTAAAGCTTGGTAACTTTGACTTTCAAAGTACCTCCCTGATTGATACAACCGCTTAGTACCTGATCGCCTACATTCACGCTCTGCGGCATCGCCTCGCCGGTCAATGCCTTGGTCTCCAAAGAAGACGTCCCATCGATAATCACACCGTCCAGCGGCACCTTTTCACCAGGGGCAATCAAAATCACCTCGTCGATCTGCACATCCTCCGGATCGACCGTCACTAATTTACCTTCGCGGTATACATTAGCGCTCTCCGGCTGAATATTCATCATCTCAGAGATTGACTCACGGGAGCGATTAACAGCGTAATGCTCGAAAAACTCACCCACCTGGGCAAACAGCATTACAAATACGCCCTCAGGATACTGCCCGATCGCAAAAGCACCGATCGTCGCAATACTCATCAATAAATTCTCATCAAAAACCTGACCACGGAATAAATTTAAGAAAGCGTCCTTTAAAACCTCAAAGCCGACAATAAAATAAGCGACCAAATAGCCTGCGAGCTGAATATGATCTTCCGCAGGCAGAAAATGCGCGATGACGAAAATCACCGCCGCAATCGCTATCTGCGCTATTTTCTGTTTTTGTGCTTTACTCATAAAATATTGCACGCTCCGTCAACTTTTTGGCAGGCTTTCTTTGCCTGAGCCAATATTTCTTCTTCTCTCTGTTCATCGTAATCCAAGGTCAGTTTCTGAGTCATAAAGCTTACAGTAGCATCGTTTACACCGGAGATCTTTTTGATAGCGTCCTCCATCTTTGCAGCACAATGTGCGCAGTCCAAATTTTCCATTTTAAAAGTCTTTTTCATGATAAATCTCTCCTTTTAATTTTGCTATAATAGTATATTAATTTTATTACCCTTCCGTTAAATGCTCCATCCCTTGGTTAATGATTAATCTCACATGATCATCTGCCAGAGAATAGATGATGCTTTTGCCTTCACGACGGAACTTTACCAATTTTGCCTGCTTTAAAATGCGCAGCTGATGAGAAATCGCCGACTGACTGATGTCCAAAACCTGAGCGATATCGCAAACGCACATTTCCTCCTCAAAGAGTAAATACAAAATGCGAATCCGCGTACTGTCGCCGAAAACCTTGTACAGCTCGGCTAAATCCATCAAAATTTCATCATTCGGGGTGATTTTTTTGACATGCTCGATTAATTCCGGATGATGATGCTCAGCCTCGCAGCAAGGGACAAATTCATTTTCCTCCATAGGACCACCTTTCCTCGCACTTTTATATCTTGAAACACATGAACATCTGTTCATGCGTTTATTATATGCACGCTCTTTTCATTTGTCAATAGGCTTTTTGAAAAATTTTTTAAAATTTTTTCACGCAAAAAACCTCGAAATAAATATTTCAAGGTATGCGAAAATATATACTTCCCTACTTAACTAAACTTTCTCCCATAACCACCGCCGCGATACATAAAATTACGCTTAATACGCAATAAACAACCGCCAAAGCGTATTTCCCGCTTTCGATCATCTGCCAAGCTTCCAAAGAAAAGCTCGAAAACGTCGTAAAACCGCCGCATAAACCCACTTTTAAAAATAAAACAAGCTGCGGGTTAGGCGCAGATTTCATAGCCCAGCCGCTTACGAGCCCGATCAAAAGCGCACCTATAATATTAATGAAAAGTGTAATGGGCAATGCCCCTTTCGCAGGAATAATTATTCCCGCCCAGTAGCGCAGATTCGCTCCGATAAAGCCGCCCAAACCTACCATTAAACTATTCATCACCTGCCTCCTTTTGCTTCACACAAATATTTCCCACGGGTAGCCCTCAGGTTTCTCGCTAACAACCATCTTTTCTCCCGTCCGCGGATGCTTAAAAGTTATTTCTGCTGAAAAAAGCGCGCATTTCGTCTTATTATCCTTGCTTCCGTACTTGCCGTCGCCCATTAAAGGAAACCTTCGCGAGGCAAACTGCACGCGAATTTGGTGTGTCCTTCCTGTTAATAGTTTGACTTTGACCAACGAGCGCACGCCCTTTTGTGTTTCAGCGCGCGCCATCACCCGATAAGTCAGTTTTGCCTCTTTCGCGCCTTTACGCGCCGATTTTACAGGATAAACTTTGTTTTTCCGACTATCTTTAAAAAGATAATCCGTCCATTCGCCATTTTCCTCAGGCGCTCCCTCTACCGCAGCAAAATACGTTTTATGAAAATTGCCGTCCGCTATCTGCTTTGAGAGTGCCGCCGCGGCTGATTTATTTTTTGCCGCGATCATCACGCCCATCGTCGTCACATCCAAACGGTGGACGATGCCGACATATGCCTCTTCCTTTTGCCAATAAGCCCGCAAAAGCTCGGTAATATTCGGACTTTTCCCCTCACTGGCGACACCGTAAGGCTTTAAAAATGCGATTATATCATTATCCTCATAAAGTACGGTTAATTCCATAGATGTCCCTTTCTGTAAACGGTGATTTGAAAAAGTATACCTTTACAAACTCATTTTCTTCGCTCCTGAAAAAAATCACTTACGATTTTGGCGCACTCCTCGGGCATGATAGGTCCGGTGATCAGCACATTATGCTCAAATGCGGGAAACTGCAATAAATTGAGCAAAGTCCCCGCCGCACCGTAGCGATACTCATTCGCGCCGTAAACCACGCGCTTGATCCGCGCGTTAATCATTGCTCCGCAGCACATCGGGCAGGGCTCCATCGTCACATAAAGCGTACAGTCCGTTAAACGCCAATTATGCAAATATTCCCCCGCCGCTTTGATCGCCACGATTTCCGCATGCGCCGCCGCATCGTGCGTCCTTTCGCACATATTATGCCCGCGAGCAATAATATTACCGTCTTTATCGATCACGACCGCGCCGATCGGCACCTCGCCCTCCGCAAGTGCTTTTTCAGCCTCTTTCAAAGCCTCGCGCATAAAATATAAATCATCCATCGCCATTCTCCTCGAAATTTTTTTTATTATAGCATATCCGCGCAGGCATGTCCAGAGAGCGAATAAATTTATCATAAAACCTCTGAAAATCGCTTGTCAAATCGTCGCTTGTTTGCTATAATTGTGTTTTAATACATACTAAACCAATTTATCTAAAAAACACAAAGGAGAATCGAAAAATGGCTTACTTTTATGACGAACCGTCCCATACTTTTAATGAGTATCTTTTGATCCCGGGCTATACCTCCGCAGAATGCACCCCGGACAAGGTTTCTTTGAAAACCCCCTTGGTTAAATTCAAAAAGGGCGAAGAGTCGGCAATCTCTATCAATATTCCCTTAGTCAGCGCGATCATGCAGTCTGTATCCAATGACACCATGGCTATCGCTTTGGCAAAAGAGGGCGGCATTTCCTTTATCTACGGCTCCCAGTCGATCGCCGATGAGGCCGCTATGGTGCGCCGTGTCAAAAAACACAAAGCAGGCTATGTCACCAGCGATTCCAATATCCGCCCGGATCAGACCTTAGAGGAAGTATTGGCTTTAAAAGAAAAAACCGGTCACTC
>QAKL01000102.1 GCA_003343815.1 Clostridiales bacterium | reverse complement strand
TGGCAGCGTTCTACTTCATTTTAAGCCAGCGCGAATACAAAAGTATGCTCGCCTACTCCAGTATCGAGCATATGGGGATTATCACCTTGGCTTTAGCGGTAAATACGCCGTTAGCTATTTACGGCGCATTATTACATCTGCTCAATCACTCGCTCACCAAAACGATGCTTTTCTTGACGACGGGCAATATTTTGCATATTTATCAATCCGGCGAAATCAAAAGTATCAAAGGATTGATCCGCACGGCTCCTTTTACCGGCTGGGTATTTATCTTGGGGCTTTTGGCGATTGCCGGTACGCCGCCGTTTTCAGTATTTGGCAGTGAGTTTACGATTTTGACAGCCATTTTCCAAAAAGGCAGCTTTTTATTAGGCGTCATATTAGCTGTCGTTTTGGCAGGAATTTTCGCCTCGATTATTTATACCGTTTCTCCCATGCTTTACGGCGAAGCTGCTGATAAATCCGCGGTAACGCCCTTTAAAACTACAAGCGGCAACGGCGTCATCCTCCTGCTTTTGGTTTTGATCGTCATCATGGGCTTTAATACCCCGCAAGCTTTAGCCGAATTAATTTCCTTGGCTGAACAAACTATCCTGCCTTACTAAGAAAGGAGAAAACTATGTACGATTCCAAAGCTCATCTCGTGCCGTCTAAAACTTCTGTCGACGAGCTTTTAAAGCAAGTAAGCAAAATTAACAATCAAACAGGCACCGCGACCGAGATCCGCTATTTAAACGATAATGAAATATATTTAAACACTACCACTACTAATTTACGCAAAATAAACATGCTCCTCAACCGCTCGCACCGTCTGCCGTTGGTTAATTTATTTGCCAACGACGAACGCGCATTAAACGGGCATTTCACGCTGTATTATACCTATGCGCAGCATTTACTCAATAAATTTATCATCATAACTGTACCGATTACCGAGGACGATCCGACATTTCCTTCGATTACGCCGATCACTCCTGCCGCGGACAAATATGAGCGTGAGATCCGCGATTTATTTGCCTTGGAGCCGCTTGAGCACCCCAATCCCACCGATTTAATTTATCACGGGAATTGGCTTGATCACCCCGCGCATTTGCGCAAAGACGTGACCGATATGACCAAACCGCCCTTGCCTGCGGCGAAAGATGTCCCTGCACCGGAGTTAACTACCTTTAGCGATACTGATACCTATCAAATCCCCGTAGGCCCTATTCATGCGGGAGTCATCGAGCCCGGACATTTTCGCTTTACAGTCGCAGGCGAACCGATCATCAATCTGCAAACCAAGATGCACTACACCCACAAAGGCACTGAAAAGCTCGCCGAGCAAATGGATATTTACCGCGCTTTTTACCTCTCAGAGCGTATCAGCGGCGACGAAACCTTTGCCAATTCATTAGCATACTCCTTGGCTATCGAGAAAATCGCCCAAATAAACGTGCCTCTGCGCGCCCAGCATACGCGCATCGTTTTAGCCGAGTTGGAGAGAATCATCTCTCATTTCGGCGATTTAGCTGGTATCGCGGGCGATACGGCTAATTTATTTATCTCCTCGCAGTTTAATATGCTGCGTATCTGGGGCTATAATTTAGCACACTATTTAACCAACACGCGTTTCTTGCGCAGCTGCAATAAATTAGGCGGTATCCGTCAAGATTTCCTTTTGGGTAAAGAAAAAGGCGCGATCGAACAGTTAAATAATATTCGCAAGGAAATCATTGATACTGCCGAAATGTCCAATAACGATACGATGTTTTTAGATCGTTTGGAAAGTACGGGCGTTTTATACAGCCACGTCGCCTATGATTTAAACGCGACCGGCATCGCAGGACGAGCCTCGGGACTTGATTACGATGTGCGCAAAAATCACCCCTACTCCTCCTATGACAGTTTTAAATTCGGTATGCACCATTTGGACTGCGGCGATGTCAGCTGCCGCTTTAATCTGCGCTTAGAAGAGGCTCTTACATCGGTTAATCTTATGATTAACGTCATCGAAAATATGGCAGACGGCGATTTGTCTGTACCTTTACCGGAAAAATTTCCAGCTTATCATTATGCCTATGGTATTACCGAGGCTGCCAGAGGCGAAAATATGCACTGGGTGATGACGGGCGAAAACAATATGATTTATCGCTACAAAATCCGCACCCCCTCCTACTGCAACTGGCTGGCTGTACCCTATGCCGTCAATACTAATCTGGTCACGGATTTCCCGTTAATCAATAAGAGCTTTAACCTCTCTTATTCCGGCAACGACCTTTAAAAAGGAGCTCTCACTATGCTGAAAAAATACGAAAAATTAATGAAATACCGCCGTCTGACCAATGATTATCCGAAAAAACCTGTCGATAATACGGGATACGTCGGCGCCCCGGCGATTAAAGGCGATATGTGCCAAAAATGTCATTTCTGCGCGCAAAATTGCCCGTCTCAAGCGATCACGATCGATGAAGCAGGATACCCCAATATTCACATTGACCAGTGCATTTACTGCAGTTTATGTGCAGAAATCTGCCCTACGCACGCGATGTATATGACCGAATCTTTCACAGACTGTGCCTGTACCAAAGCTGAATTATTGCGCAAACCGATAATTATCGACAAAGTGCCTGCACAAAGCAGCACCGAATTAGCGGAGGAATTAAAGAAAAAAATCCAGAAAACCCTGCACCGTTCCTTGCAAATTCGTGAGATAGATGCCGGCAGCTGCAACGGCTGCGATTACGAAGCCAATGCCATCATGAATCCGTTGAACGATTTAGAGCGTTTAGGCATTACTTTTGTTGCCTCGCCGCGTCACGCAGACATGCTTTTAGTCACAGGCCCGGTGACGCGCAATATGGAACGCGCCCTCTTGCAAGCGTACGAAGCTACGCCCGATCCGAAAATTGTTGTGGCTTTAGGCACCTGTGCTTTATCCGGCGGGATGTTCCGTTTCGGCTATGCCGCTGGTAGCGGTGTCGATACGGTAATTCCGGTCGATATGTATATCCCCGGCTGCCCTCCGCGCCCGCCGGCGATTATTTACGGTATCTTAAAAGCCGTCGACCGCATTAAATAGCAAAAAGAGCTTATTCCTGATGAATAAGCTCTTTTTGTAATGTTAAATATGCATAATCTGCTTAAAATCTCTTTCCTCGGCTATGTTAATCTCTAAATCAGGAAATTCTGCCGCTAAATATTCTCTCATCTGCGGCAGGATAAATTTTTCCGTCGCAAAATGTCCGCCGTCAACCAAAGCAATGCCTAACTCCTCGGCTTTTTGGTAATCATGAAATTTCACATCACCTGTCAAATATAAATCAGCGCCCGCCTCCTGTGCATTAGCTAAATATTCACCGCCGCTGCCGCCGCAAAGGGCTATTTTGCGCACATTTTTTGCTAAATCACCGCTATATCCCAGCTGCTCTAAATTTAAAATTTTGGCGATATGTTTTAACACATCTTCAAGCGGCAACTCGTCAGGCAGATATCCGATCCGACCGATACTGCGTTTTTTACCCATTTTAGCTAATTCGTAAACATCATACGCCGGCTCCTCATAGGGATGCGCCGCAATCATTGCAACTAATGCCATATTTAGTTTGCTTTCGGGTACTATCGTTTCTAAGCGGATTTCATCAGTATAGGTCAGCTCGCCTACCTTGCCGATAAAGGGATTGGTGCCGTCTAAAGGAGTAAATGTGCCTTTACCTTTAGCTTGAAAAGTGCAGTCCTTGTAATTGCCGACATGACCGCAGCCTGCCGCGCAAACCGCTTCGCGCACCAAATTTTTAAATTCATTCGGCACATAAACAACGATTTTATAATATTTCTCCACGCCCATCGGCACAAAATGCGTCACATTTTCTAAGCCCAAGGCATTTGCCAAGCAGTCATTCACGCCGTCAGCGGCTATATCCAAATTAGTGTGAAAGCTGGCTAACACCAGATCATTTTGAATTAGTTTGATTATTTTGCGTCCCTCTGCCGTTTTGGGAGTTACGCTTTTGATACTCTTAAATAAGAGCGGGTGATGAGTGATAATCGCGTCATAACCGCCGTTTACCGCTTGATTAATAATATTTTCCGACGGAGTCAAGGCGAGTAATAATTTCCGCACTTCTTTTTTTTCATCGCCTACCTGCAATCCTGCATTATCCCAGTCCTCAGCATAATTTAACGGCGCCCACTGCGCTAAATAGTCAGTTATAGCTTTGAATGAAAATGACATTGATATTCCTCCTCTATCGCGCTCCATTTCTCCTGCAAGGCTTGCGCTTTTTCGTCCGTTTCCGCTTGCCCCACGGCTAAAAGCTGCATCGCTAATTTTAGTTCTTTATGACGCCAGTAATTCAAATAATCGCCCAAAAGCGGATGCTCAGCCTCTAAAAGTAATGGTCCCGCAAACTCCTCCGCCGCTGAAAGTTCAGCCATTTCTCCCTTTTCCAAGCGAATAATCGGATAGAAATGCCCATCCTCCTCGATTAATTCCTCAGCGGTAATCTGCCAATGATTCTCTCCTGACCAGCGTCTGATCAAATGTGCGCCGACATTTGGCTCTAAAACCATACATTTAAGCGCATCTACCACCTCGGGAGAATTGTCTAATATTTCGCTCATGAGGCTTCCGCCCATGCCGCAGATCGTCACACACTCTACCTCGTTTGAGCGAAGCACTGTTAAGCCGTTGCCCAATCGTAACTCTATTTTATCCGCCAAATGATACTTGCGCACATTTAATGCCGCGCTCTCTAACGGTCCCTTGCCTATATCGGCGGCAATAGCGTGCGGAATTATTCTCTCACCTACCAAATAAATCGGCAAATATCCATGGTCACTGCCGATATCCGCACATATCATATCCTGTGGGACAAAATCCGCCACTGCTTTTAAGCGTCGTGATAACAGCATTTCCTACCTCCGAAAATAATATTGGATACAGTATAACATAAATTTCTTTATCCCGCAATATTTTTATCCAGAGAAAAACGCTCATTAAAATAATGAGCGTTAAAAGTTTAAAATAATAAATTGCCTAAAGGTATACCGACTACCGATAAAATTATAAGCGTCACTATCATATTTACCGCACCGATAATATAGCCGTTTTTACCTTTCACCCAATCATGTCCGTGCATCAATGCCCCATAAGCCGAGGCCGCCGGAGTTAAAAATGCCATATTTATGCCTACATAAAGCATCATGAATAAGATATACGGATTTCCTCCGAGCTGAGCGCAAATTGAGGTCAAAAACGGAATAAATACCGCACCCAAAACCATATTTACACTTACCTGAGTTAATAAGCACAAAATAACGGCAGACCCGATATAAAGCGCAGTCATGCTTATGTTTTGGAAAATAGGCATCGTCATTTGCGTAATGGTTGCCATAATACCCGTATCGGCTGACTTTAATGCATCTGATAAAGGAGCGATTGCCGCCATCAGCCACACGACATTCCACGGGACGGCATGATGACAAGTATTTAAATTAATCAAGCTTTTGCCCTCGCTGTTACGCATAACGGTCAAAATTACCAAAAGAATACCGCCTACGCCGACAATTCCGAGCTTGCTGAGTAAAGCCATTCCGGGAATGGTTTTCGGCAGGATACCGGGAGCTAACAAAAGAATGAAAAATGCCAATACACTTATTAATCCGACTTTTTGCTCGTAAGTTACTTTTTGATTTAATAATTCTTCCCGCATTTCTTCGGAAATATTAAAGCGGCTGAAATCCAATTTCCAAACAAATTTCCCCAGCAAAACTACTGCGATAAAAACCAAAGCACTGATAGTTAATTGATAAATCAAGAATGAGCCATAGCCTACCGTTAAGCCTGTGCCCTGAGTCAAAAAGCTGCAAAAGAAAATTGCTCCGGGCTGAAAAGGAATACAATTGCTGGCTACAGCCGGCACTATGACCACCATGCCAAGCAAGAATGCCATTTCCTTGCAGCCTTTTTCATAATTACAAATATCGGCTAAGCGTAAAATGATTACCCACAGTAAAAAGGTCCCGGCAATCGAGCTGGCCAAGGCGCCAATCAACGCTCCTGCCACTAAAATCATTGAAACCAAAGCCCACGGACGACCCTTTAAGAAATCTCTGGTTAAGCACCAATTACATAATAAATCCGTAATTTTTAATGAATCCAATGCTCCGCCTAAAATAGCCGTAATCAAGCACATCAGAGTTATCTGATTGCTGAGTCCTGAGCCGAACGTGCCTAAGACATTATTAAATAATACTCCCAAAATAACCATAGCATAAATGCTGACCCATAAGGTATCCAAGACACACCAGCCGTAAAGCACACCGACAAAAACACCCAGAACCTTCATTCCAAGTGGTGTAATAGCCCCGAAAGGCGGCAGCAGAGCAATTATAATCGTAATTAAAAACATAACCAAAACTTTAAGATAAGACTTCATATTATTTGATTTTGCCGTAGTGATACTCAAAACAGTCCCTCCTTTAACACATTCAAGTATTTAGGATGGCTAAGGCCATCCTAAATACAAACTTTAAATATTACATCTTTTATAGCAGCTTAATCAGCCAAAATTTGATAAACAGGCGCACCCTCACACTCATGCGGCATACGTACCTGCGCCAATAAAGCTATTGTCGGAGCGACATCTACTTCGCGGATTATTCTTGAAGTTTTAAATCCTGCCTTGATGCCAACACCGGCAGCGGCAAAAATAGGTGAAAGCGAGGTATGATTCAAACCATAGGCGGTTGATAAACCGTCACCGTGGTCATATAAATTATACTCGGCCTGCATCACGATGATATCGCCGCTTTCCGGACCGCCTAAGCCCAAAAGCATCGCATCCTTATTGCGCAAAGCCAAAGCAACCTTTGGTCTGTTTTTCTCATCGCGCTGCGCATACAATAAGCCGATAATCTCGTTTTCCAGTTGCTCTTTATCGGCAGGGTCGACTATGCCGGTAGGCCAGCGCCCTTTCAAATTAATATAAATCGAATTGCTGCGGCTGCAGATAGCCTTGGTTTTACTCCAATCAATCTCCGGCAAAGGCTGCCCGTTTTCATCGTATTTTACGGCAGTCAAGCCCCATTCGCGCATAAAGGTCGCATCCTTGGCCAAGGAACTGGTGTATAGCGATTGTCCCTCTTCGCTGGTAACCAATCCATGGTCGCTGACTAAAAATATCGTCCAGCCCTCATCAAGCAAATGCAGAAAACGTCCGATATAATAATCGTTTTGCTTGCTGATTTCAATCATCGCTTGCTCGTATGCTTCCAACGGAAGACCGTGCGGCGCGGTTTCGCGATTAACCGAATAAAAATTATGCTTAATCGCATCATCATTATGAATCTGAGAAAAGACTATTTCGACGCCCTTTTTCTCAATCATATAATGTATCGCATCTGCCCACCAGCGCATGGTTCTCATCCAGTTTTCACACATGCAGTCCAAAAGCAACTGCTCATCGTTTGCCCCGATATTGGATACGGGGAAAGGATGCCCTACATGCTCAACGATTTCCTGATGAAGCGACTTAGGACTGAAGACACTGTCATCGTCGATTCTGACCGCAGCAGAAATCCACATCCGCATCCTGCTGGCATCAGGCGCAATCTCCAAGACACGCATATTACGACTGACTGTATAGGTTTTATCACCCTTGATTGATTCGTCGACAATATCCTCTACAAACTGACCTGCCGGCAAAACTGCCAAAGGCTCGGCGGCTTTTTTATTTTTATACATCAATAAGGTGTCGTAAATCCCATTTTCATTGGGTATAAGCAAGCACGGACGATTAATCAAGCCGCCGGAAAGAAGCACTGTTAACTCCTTTGCTCCCTCAGGCAAAGCTACTGACCATTTTTCCGCCTCTTTAATCGGTGACAAGCTGGCATCTAAGCTGATATTGGCCTGCGGAAATACCTTGGTATCATCAACCAGACGTACCAAATCAATATCCGGTGAATTGGCAACCGCAAAAACATCCGTAAAGTCCTCTTCCATCACGATATCGTCTACGACACACATGGTGCTGTTTTTCCCGACTTTGCGGCGATATGAGGTTTCTTTAATCGTATTCGCGGCAGCAGCGATAAATTCACCCTCTGTCTGCCCCGAGCCCATGCATACGCCCTCCGGATTAGTCCCGTCGATGACGAATAAATTTTCGCTTTGGGAGGTCGGCGGCCACGATACCGGCCAATGCATCAAAAAGGTTTTCTTTCCGCTTTCGGCAAAAACATTCCACAATTGCTCGGCTTTGCAATTACGCGAATCAAAGCCGTATTTAATAATGCTCAGATTATTTTGATCTTGCAGCCAGAAATCGGTAATCCCATGAGTCACAGGATAAGCACCGGTAGCCAAGGTAGTCCACATCGGCGGGGTTATCGTCGGATGTGCTCCCAAAAGCACCAAATCCTCCCGCGAAGAGCCGCGCTTTAAAAACTCTTTTAAATTCGGCATATATCCCTGCTCCATATGATACTTGCTTAAACGCGGATCCATGCCGTCAATTCCCAATACTAAAATTTTTTCTGCTTTATCCATAATCCGTTCTCCTTAGTTATTTCAGTATCATCTCGCCGTCATACAACTGATATGCCGGAGCACCCTCGCACTGATGCGGTACTCTTAACCCGATTAAACCGGCGATAGTCGGAGCTACGTCCACCTGGCGGATAACTCGCTCGGAAACATAATTTTCTTTAATACCGGGGCCTGCGGCAATAAAAATCGGTGAAACAGAGGTATGCAAAGCACCGTAGGTAGTCGTCAGGCTGTCACCGTGGCAATGATTATGTCCTTCTTCAATAAAGTAAACAATATCACCGCATTCATCGCTGTCCAAGCCCAAGATAGCCGCTTCTTTGCGTCTCATGGCGATGCTTATGACACGCTCGCCGTTTTCCGGATCGCGATAATTATACAAATCATCAATAATCTGCTGCTCCAGAAAATACTTGTCTTTAGGCTCAACAATACCGTGAGCATCGCGTCCCTTAAGATTAATCCAAATATAGCATTCGCGGGTAGCGATAGCCTTGGTGGTTTCCCAATCAATTTCTTTTAACAAATTACCCTCGGCATCCTTCTTCAATCCGGTATAGCCCAAATCATACATCATTTTGGCGTTAACACCCAGAGGATCGCCTAAAAGCGGCGGTAATTCTGCACTCGGAATAACTCCGCCATGGTCGGATATGATAAATACCGTATAGCCCTGATCTAAATATTTCATAAACTCGCCCAAATAACGGTCGGTATCAACATATAACCGCTCCATAAATTGCGGATAGCGCTCTACTTCAATCTCGGGATCGTGCTTGCGGTAAATAGCAAAGCGATAGAATACATGCGCACAAATATCGATATTGTGAATATGTGAAAAGATGACATCATATTTATTTTCATCAATCAAAGAAATCATGGCTTTATTTTGCCATTTGGTGTAATATTCCCAGCACGGCAGCATACCCTGCTCCAAAATATCGGCATTCATACCGCCGATAGTAGGCATAGCCGGAGGATAGCCGGCAGATTCGGTAATTTGCTCATAAAGGCTCAAAGGATGGCAATTGCCTTTATAGTCGATATCCATGCCGCGTCCTAAGTAAATTTTGGCATCACTGCCGTCTTTGGCGCATTGCATAAATCCAATAGTACGATTAATATGGCACTCATCTCCGCCGCGGAATCCTTTGTCCACAAATGTAGCAAATGTCCCCACCTTCATCGCGCATAAAAGCTTGGCCTGATCCTTCTTTTCATAAATCTCGATATGATCATATTCGCCCTGCTCATTTTGTAAGAATAACGTAGGTCTGCGCACCATGCCGCCATTTTGCAAAAGCACAAATTCTTTAGCGCCCTGAGGAGCATGAGCCCAGCCCTCTGCCGCTCTGATCGGAGTATTGGCAAAGTCTAACTGAATCTCCTCAACAGCCGCGTCGCCGTCCATATGATCAAGCATAATATTCGTTACGACATTAGCCTGAGTTGCGTCCATATCGTTGACATCAGAGCCGACATCCAAGCCCTCGATAATACAGCCGGCACCGACTGCGTTTAATTTAACATTGGTTTGATAGGTGATTTTGGTTAAACATTCGTTGGCGACGCAAATACTCTCCCCGTCCACGATGCCGCCGGCCATGCCTACCGCACCGGGAGTTAAACCGTCGTAAACGTGCAGGTTCGGACTGTCGGAGGTCGGAGGCCAAGAGGAACCCGGCCAGTGAAATACCAAGGTTTTTAACCCGTTCTCCGCCGTAACATTCCAAAGCGGCTCTGCTTTGCATAATCTGGAGTCAAAGGAGTAATAAATGGTATCCAAGGAATCCTTTGATTGCATATGATAGTCGGTAATTCCGTGAGTTTGCGGATATGCTCCGGTAGCCATGGTCGTCCACATCGGCGGAGTTACCGTCGGATGAGCTCCCAGCATCGCCAAATCAGCTCTGGCAGCGCCCTGCTCCAAATATTTTTTCAAGTTAGGCATTTTTCCGTTATCCATGAAATGCTTCGCCAAGCGCGGATCCATGCCGTCGACACCTAAAACTAAAACTTTGTTATTCAATGTTCTGGACATAATGCTCATACCTTTCTGTGTTTTGTTAAATTTTTATTTCCTGATAATCGATTATCTTTCAAGCTTTTATTTATTATAACATTTTATTTTTTCTAAAGTCAATTTTATAATTTTAATACAATAATTTATTATATATCTGCTGTTGATATCAGATAAATTCTTTTTTGCAATCGAATAATTCTTTTGTAATTTATCGCATAAAAAAACTCTTTCATTTCTGAAAGAGTTTTGCACAACATTTAATAGCAATGAATGACTTCTTCTTCAAATGCTTTGATCAGCTCTATTTTAGGACTGTTTTCATTATATATGACACAGCTCACCCCCGGCGATAAATCGGAAATAGGGATAATATCAATATTTTCGTCAATTTCCATTTTGCTTATTGCGCTGCTGCTCAAAGCCGTTATAGCTTTACCATTGATAATAAAGCGCTTGATTAAATCCAGGGAATACGTTTTCAGCATGACGCTGACCGTTTGTTTATCGGTATCGGTATAAAAAATATTTTGCTCGGAAATATGGGAATTGGAAAAGGAAACAAAGGGAAAGTCCTTTAATTCGTCTTTGCGTAGCGATAAATTGCCACCTAAACCGAATCTTTTATGCGCTACAATATATGTTTTTTCCAAGGTTAATTTTTTGATATAAATATCTTTATTGGCCTCAAGCCTTTTCACGTCTTCCTCGTCAAGCATCGTAAAGGCGACATCTACTTTCCCGGCAACAGCGTCTGCTGTAACATTATTTACATTATTTTCGCGGATAATCAAATTAACTCCGTCGTTTTTATCCAAAAAGCTGTATGCCGCATCGTTTAAAAAAGAATAAACCAGCATGGGAATAGCCAAAACTCTTAATTCTCCCTGCAAGCGCTCGCCTGGCTCTTTTTTTTCTCCCTCGACCAGTTGATAAATAGACTTTTCCTCTTTTAGGATAGTTTCGCATTTTTTCAAAACCTTATGCCCGATTTTTGTCAAAACCAAACCGTTTTTCGAGCGTTCAAATAATATACAGCCCAGTTCATTTTCTAAATTTTTGATGGCAATGCTTACCGCAGGCTGACTGACAAATAATTTATCCGCCGCAATACTGATAGAATGATATTTTGCAGCCTCGGCAAAATATTCCAACTGCTCTATACGCACATTATTTCGCTCCTTCCCTTTTTCGGCTATATAAATATTTTAGCACACTTATCTTTTATCTTCAACAATTTTATAACAATAAACCGCGTTAATAATAACGCGGCTTATTGTTATAAAATTCAGCTCATCATTTTAATTTTTAAAAGCGAAATCCCTGCGCCCAAATCATCATTATTAGCGCGGCTTAATTCTTTTATCCTGCGCGAGAGATAAATCAGTTGGTTTTCCAGCATTTTTGCGGTTTCAGGTCTTACGGCGGGATATTTTTTGCGTAAAACCACCAAATCCTCCAAAAGCGCATCGGTTTGTCTGATCAGATCATTGAGCTTTTGCCCAAATTCTGCTGTTTCACGGCTCATTTTCAGCACATCCTTTCCCCTTTAATGATAGGATATGCCGCGTTTGCTATGACGTGCTTGTTTATAAATTTTTTAACAGCTCTTTTTCGCGAGCTGCTGCCTCCATGTCGCCCATTTTTTCGTAAATAAGCGCACATTTATTATATGCTTCCGCATCTTTCGGATTGAGCTCTTTCACCTTTTCGTAATCTGCCAAGCTCTTCGCATACTCGCCCAAACTAAGATACAAATTGCCGCGGCCTTTGTAAGTATAAACAGCGTACGAATCTAAATCCAGCGATTGGTTGAAATAAGTAAGCGCCTGCCCCTTATCCCCCATTTGAAAATAAACATTAGCCAAATCTTTATAGACGATCGCCGCCGAGTAGGGCGATAATTCCAAGACGCGCGTTAAATCGGCTATCGCCTGCGCATACTCCTCGTCCTCAGCGTAAATCAGCGCCCGATCCCACAAAGC
>QAKL01000034.1 GCA_003343815.1 Clostridiales bacterium | reverse complement strand
GGTGCAAAGGCATCACATGTCGCCCAGTTATCGATATACGGCAGGAATTTCTCCGTATAGCTAATCACTTGCGTATAATCCGTAAGCTCGGAAATGATTAACGCATGCAAAGTATTTTCATCCAGATACCCATGGGGCAAAGCATGCAAAAACTCGTCGTAATCGCCCTCTTTAACGAGTCTTTTCGCCAATTTGCGCAAATTCGGCACGCGCACGCCGATGATCTTTTCACGCTCTTCAGTTGGAATCAGCCCCGCATGAAAGCAGACGTACTTTTCGTCACTAAGCGCGAATAATTCCGAGCGGATTCTCTCGGCAGTCATCATTACATCCTTTCAGGCGCAGATATGCCCAAAAGCGTTAAGGCATTACGCAGTGTAATACGCGTCGCGTCAACCAAAACCAAACGCGCTTTTTTCAGTTCCTCATCGTCGCTCAAAACGCGGCATTCGTTATAGAAACTGTGGAATAATGTCGCCAAGTCATTAGCATAGCGCGGCAGACGATAGGGCGCTAAATCTTTCGCCGCCGAGGATACTTCATCGGGCCAGTCGGCAATTTTACGGATTAACGCCAGCTCGCTTGCGGTCTTTAAAAGGCTTAAATCCACTTCCTCCGCATTTGGCACAGCCATACCTGCCACACTTAATATGCTGCAAATGCGGGCATGAGCGTACTGGACATAATAAACGGGGTTTTCGTTGGACTGGCTTTTCGCCAAATCCAAATCAAAATCCATCTGGCTGTCGGGATTGCGCATGATAAAGAAATAGCGCGCCGCGTCCTTGCCGACATCCTCGATTAATTCCTGCAAGGTGACAAACTGACCGGTACGTTTGCTCATTTTGACGATTTCGCCGTTTTGGAAAAGACGTACTAACTGCATCAAAATCACGATGACATCGTCGCCGTTATAGCCCAAAGCGGTCATCGCGCCTTTTAAGCGGGCGACATGACCATGATGGTCGGCTCCCCAAATGTTAATGATTTTCTTAAACCCACGGTCAAATTTATTTTTGTGGTAGGCGATATCTGCCGCAAAATAGGTCGGGATACCGTTCGAGCGCACCAAGACCTCGTCCTTTTCATCGCCGAATTTCGTCGTTTCGAGCCACAGTGCGCCCTCTTTTTCGTAAACCAATCCTTTTTGGCGCAGCTCGTCCACTACCGCCATGACCGCACCGCTTTCGTGTAAAGTAGACTCACTGAACCACACGTCGTAGTTCACACCGAAAGCGTCCAAGCCGCTTTTGATGCCGTTTAATTTTTCTTTGAGCGCGATTTCCACCATCTTGGCTTGCCTTTCTTCCGCAGGCAGTTTTAAATAGCTGTCGCCGTGCATTTCGACGATATGCTTCGCCGTATCGATAATATCTACGCCGTGATAGCCGTCGTCGGGGAACGGATAATCTTCGTCTCCTAATACCTGACGATAGCGTGCCTCCAATGACAAGCCTAATTTTACAATCTGGTTGCCCGCGTCATTGATATAGTATTCCTTTTCACACTCGTAGCCTGCGGCATTTAAAACATTAGCCAATGCCGAGCCCAAAGCACCGCCGCGGGCATTGCCCATATGCAGTAGTCCCGTCGGATTGGCGCTGACAAACTCGACCTGCACCTTTTCGCCGTGACCGAAATCGCTCGTCCCGTATTTCTCATCCTGTTTTTGCACCAAAGGCAGGACATCGTAAAGCCAGCTGTTGTTTAAAAAGAAATTTAAAAATCCCGCTCCGGCAATTTCTACTTTAGCAACTAAAGTGCTGTCGGAGATTTCCTCAGCAATGGCTGTTGCGATATCGCGCGGGCGCATTTTAGCCTGCTTCGCCAGTACAAGGGCGATATTGCTGGCAAAATCACCGTGTGCTTTATCTTTCGGCACTTCAAGTACAAACTGCGGCAGTTCCTCAAAATTTATCTTGCCTGCGGCTTTGGCAGCTGCTGCCGCGTCCGCCACAGACTGCTTTAAGCTTTCCGTAATATTATTAACCAAATTCATTTTTGTTCCTCCTGCTGTAGGCTTTTTATTAATATAACATTATCATTTTATTATATACTGTAAAAACACTTTTGCCAAGGTGTCTTTTTGAAATATCCGCATATTTTTTTCAGCAAAAACATTTTTTCAAGCACAAACTGGGCATATTTTTCATATACTTCAGTGTAATCGTATTCTACAGTGTTTCAGACACTTGGAGGGAGGAATATATATTTATGCAGCCTATTACCCAAAATAAAAAGCGTATCAAAGTCCAGCATATCATCGGCAAAGGATCAACGCAGGTCAATATCACGCGTAATGTGACATTGCCTACCGTAATTCGCAAAATAGTCGATGTCCATGCGGAAATAGTCGATCTGGACTATGAAATAATCCCGGATAAAATCATTATCAAGGGAGCCTTGCATAAGCAGATTTACTATGTCGAGGAGGGGGATTATGTAGTCAAGGAATACACCATCATGCGGGAGGAATTCACCGATTTTCTCCATGTGCCCGGAGCCACGCCGCAGATGGACGCCGTCTTGGACGGGAAAATTTTGTATGTCGATACCAACGCCGCCAATGACGGCTTTCCCACCGACACTATCTTTCAAATCGCCGTAGTAGCAGTCGATGTAACGGTTGTAGACATTCTCACTTTAGACGTGGTGACCGATGTCCACGGTGAGGGGATCACCGCTACCAAAGAATTATTCAGCGTCGAATCGCTAATCGGCACTGCTGAAAAGCAGGTCAATTTCTCGACCGATCACGTCTTAGATATGAACGCCAAAAAAATCTATGACGTCGAGTGTATGTGCAATAATTTAGATTACGAGATCCTGCCGGATAAAATTTTAGTCCGCGGCACTTTGCACAAGCAAGTTTACTATGTCGCCTACGATGATGAGCGCGTACAGGAGCAAACATTCGAAAACGAATTCACCGTCGTTTTAGACGTGCCCGGAGCCTGCCCGCATATGGAGGTCTACCCCAAATGCCGTATCGAGTTTTGCGAAGCAAAATTAACAGCGCAGGCGCCTACGACCAATATTAAAATCAACTGCATCTTGCAGGCGATCGTCAAAGTCACCGAGTACTGCCAATTATACATCGTGACAGATGTCCAGGGCGCCCTTGCCAGCCGCTGCCGTATCCGCGTCGAGGATATCATCGGACGCAAATGCCACCAAGAAACCATTAACCAGTCGATTGACGTCAACGCTCCTGCCGATGTCAACGATGTCTTGGTGAAAAAGGCGAAAAATACTACCGCCTGCCTGCGCAATGTCACCTATGAAAAAATTCCCGACAAAGTTATCATAAAGGGCATCACCCACGTCCAAGTTTACTATGTCTCCTGCGGCAGCGATCAGGAGCTCCGCGAAACCAGCGCCGATATCCCCTTTACAACTTTTGTCCATTTCGACGGCTTGACCAAAGACACGATGATCCGCGTCCGCCAAAGAGTCGAATACACCGACGCTAAAATTGACGGCGTAAGCTGCGACACCTCGATGGTTCGCGCGATCGCCATTATTGAGGTCTGCGTCCGCGCTTATCAGCTCCGCGATTTCATGGTTGTAACCGATATTTCCCGCAATTTAGAATTAGAGGAGCCTACTTACGAAGAGCCGCAGCAGCCTGAGACCCTGCCTGAGGAAGTCTGCCCCGTAGGCGGCTACGAATACACCGTCAAAGCAGGCGATTCCTTAGCCAAAATTGCCGCTTTATACCAAGCCAAAGTCCCTGGGCTGACTTGGCAGGATATCGCCAGATATAATAAACTATCTGCACCTTATACCCTAAACGTTGGGCAAATTTTGCGTATCCCCTGCGTGGTGGGGAAAGGATAACACTACAATAGCATACTTTTTAACAATCTTCTCCGAAATGTTCCTTATACCACTCTACTACCTTAAATTTGACGACGATTTCTTTTTTCGGAGCACAGTCTGTATAAGCGCCCAAATCCTCGCTCGCCCCAGTAAAGCACATCGGCGGAAACATCACACACCACCAATTCTGTCCCTTGCCCTCGCCTAAAATAATTCTCACCGCCTCATACTCGCCGGCAGGCAGAGCAAACGCGCCGTAATATTTCACAGGAAAGTAAAAATTGCCATAAACGATCTCGACATTTTCTTCCGTCTCACCACGCTCCTTTAGCGTCTCTAAAGCAATATTTTTCATCTTGGGCATATCTTTTTGGATAATAGCGCGGCTCTCCTCGACGCTCTCGCTGTCTGCCAATTCTTGCTGCATAAAAGAAACTACCGCGTCTTTTACCGCCAGTTTATCGGCTTGAGCTTGAACGGTATCATTATCTGCCATGACATGAAAACGAATCAATTCATCCTTATCATACTCACTCGTAATCTCCATCGTATTCACCGCTAAAGCAAGCATTAAAAGCGCTATCGCCCCTTTATACTCGCCGAATAGCCTTTTTATTTTTGCAAATTTCATTTCTCCGCCTCCGCAATCATCATTTCGGCTTAATTATTGCCTAATATTGCGAAGCTTAAACCTTTTTTGGAAAAATAGCGAGATTTTTTATACGAAAAAAGCCCCATATTCGGGGCTTTTTGTCAATACTAATCAAGCACATAGCAGAAAGGTTCTGTATCAGGGTGATTACTCCACTCATCGGTAACACCGGCTTCATGCAAAAGTTCGGTCACTGTTTCATTTATAGCCGTAACTTTTGCCTTATCTACCGCCTCTATGTCAAAATCAGCGTCCCCGGCATCTTCCAAAATCGCCGGATCTTCGCTGCCGTCCAATAAAGCGTCAGCCGTTTTCAGTACCTGCTGCCACTGGAATGAGAAAAAGTCTTTCTGCGTTTCATTCATTCCATCCAAATAATTCGTGAACGCCTCCTCGGCGTTTCCGCTTTCATCCATAGCAAATTTCATCAAAGAAACCGCGGCATTGGCCTGCTGGAGACTGGCTCCGGCGCTGCCGTAAACATTTCTGTCGATGGTAATGAGCATTTCCGTCAGCTCATCCGCATTTTCAGGAACATAAATCCAATCTGTCATGCTGCTTTCATCGCTATACTCTACCTGCGCGCTTTGATTTTTATCAACGTTTGAGGCAGGCTCATTACCGCACGCTGCCATAGTAACTGCCATCAATACCGCCATA
>QAKL01000116.1 GCA_003343815.1 Clostridiales bacterium | reverse complement strand
GCAAATTTCCAAAGATGAATGGCAAAGCGCCAAGTGCGAGGATCAGCTTTTAAGTGTGCTCGTAAATTATATTCCAAGCGAAATAATTGTGCAGAAAGAGGCGCAGGACTGGAGTTTGGAATTATTGAGCGCGGTGTTTGGCGACAGTTTAAAGATAATGAAATAAAAAGCCGAAAGGAGATTTCCTTTCGGCTTTGGCGTTACTGCTGTCTTTCAGCTTTGCTTTCGCAATAGATGCAGCGGTAAATTTTGTTCTTGCGGTCGGTCAGCTTGAAAACGTGCGGCAGCTCCTGCTCGGTGGTGGTAATGCAGCGCGGGTTTTTGCATTTGACGACGTTGGAGATGTATTCCGGCAGCTCTGGGTGATATTTTTTCACGCGTTTGCCGTTTTCGATAATATTAATGGTAATATCGGAGTCGATATAGCCCAAAGCGTTTAAATCGACGTCCAAATCAGCGTCAATTTTGATAATGTCCTTTTTGCCCATTTTGCTGCTGTGGACATTTTTGATAATGGCGATGGAGCAGTCCAGCTCGTCTAAATTTAAGAATTTATAAATTTCCATGCTGCGACCGGCTTTGATATGGTCGATGACGATACCGTTATTTAATTCATCAATATTCAATTAAAACACCTCCAAAAGTTTCAAGATTAGCGCCATGCGGGCAAATTTGCCGTTGGCAACTTGTTTAAAGTAGCAGGCGCGCGGGTCTTTGTCGATAGCGACGGCGATTTCGTTGACGCGCGGGAGCGGATGCATGATCGTGAGATCTGCCTTTGCCGTTTCTAATTTTTCCGGAGTCAAGATGTAGCTGTCGCGCAGGCGCAAATATTCCTCCTCGCTGAAGAAGCGTTCCTTTTGCACGCGCGTCATGTAGAGGATGTCTAACTGAGGCATAACCGACAATAAATCGGTGGTTTGGGTGTAGGGGATATTTTTTTCTTTTAAGATTTCTTTTTTGACGTAGCTCGGGAGCTTTAACTCATCAGGTGAGATTAAGACGATATTGATGCCGCTGTAGCGCGAGAGTGCCTCGATCAAGGAATGCACGGTACGGCCGAATTTCAAGTCGCCGCAGAAGCCGATCGTGAAATTATCCAAGCGGCCTTTTTCGCGTTTAATGGTTAAAAGGTCGGTCAAAGTCTGGGTCGGGTGGTTGTGACCGCCGTCACCGGCATTGATCACGGGAATGGTGGAGTACATCGAGGCGACCATCGGCGCGCCTTCTTTAGGATGACGCATGGCGACGATGTCAGCATAGCAGCTGATGACGCGGATAGTATCGGCGACGCTTTCACCTTTGGAGGCAGAGGAGCTGGAGGCCTCAGAGAAACCGATGACGCTGCCGCCTAAAGACAGCATAGCCGACTCGAAACTCAAGCGTGTACGTGTGCTGGGCTCATAAAATAATGTGGCTAATTGCTTACCGTCGCAGGCGTGGGCGTATTTGGCGGGATTGGCAATGATATCCTCTGCCAGGGTTAATATTTCGTTGATTTCTTCCGGAGAAAGGCTCAAAATGTCGATTAAATGTTTCATTTATTTATTACCTCCGATCCAGCTTTCGTCGCTCGGATTAGCGCGGAATGCCATCAAACGCTCGATGTCCTCAGGCTTGATGTAGCCCTCTTCGGCAGCGACTTGGGCGATCACATCGAAATTAGTCAAGCTGATATTTTTGATCTTGGCCTCGGCTAAGCGGTCTAAGCCTTTTTGCATACCGTAGGTAAAGATGCTGACGATACCGATGACCTCGGCTCCTGCCTCGCGCAATGCGGTAACGGCGTCAATAACGGAGCCACCTGTTGAAATCAAATCTTCAACGACAACGACTTTTTGCCCTTTATCCAAACGTCCTTCGATTTGATTCCCGCGGCCGTGATCTTTGTGCCCTGAGCGGACATAGCCCATCGGCAAGCCTAAAATATGTGCGGCTATAGCGGCATGAGCGATACCGGCGGTCGCAGTACCCATTAATACTTCCGCTTCCGGGTAATTAGTACGGATTACTTGGGCGATAGACTCCTCGACGTGGGTGCGCACTTCAGGCGCAGTCAATGTCAGGCGGTTGTCGCAGTAAATCGGGCTTTTGATGCCACTGGCCCAGGTGAAAGGCTCCTCGGGGCGGAAAAAGACCGCGCCGATCGATAATAAATCTTTGGCAATTAATTTCTCCATGTTAGTTTTCCTCCTCAAAAATCTTTTCTATTTTAAAAATTCGTTTACGCATTTGCGATATGCTTGGTACGGATCAGCCGCCGCAGTGATCGAGCGGCCGACGACGATGTAGTCGCTGCCTAATTCTTTGGCTTTCGCCGGGGTAGTGACGCGGGCTTGGTCGCCTTTTGCGTCATCGGCAAAGCGAATCCCCGGGGTGACGGTCAAAAAGTCGTTTCCGCATAAAACATGTACCTTGGGAGATTCCAATGGAGAGCAGACGACGCCTTTTAATCCGGCTTTTTTGGTATTAAGCGCGTATTGGGCGACTACCTCCTCCATGGAGCGGTCGATCAACAGATCATTTTGCATACGCTCCTCGGTTGTGGAAGTGAGCTGAGTGACGGCAATTAAGATGCCGTTTGGATTTTTCGCGTAATAGCCCTCGGCGGCGGCCTCCATCATGGCGATGGTGCCGGAAGCGTGGACATTCGTCATATCCACCTGTAAATCCGCCAACACGCTTAACGCTTTTTTGACGGTGTTGGGAATATCGTGCAGTTTCAGATCCAAAAATACTTTGTGACCGCGGTTTTTGATTTTTTCGACGATAGCCGGACCGCAGGCATAGTATAATTCCATGCCGATTTTGACAAAGGGCTTTTCGTTGGGGAAGCGGTCTAAGAAATCTAAGACGGCTTTTTCCGAGTTAAAATCACAGGCGATAATTACGTCTTTTGGCATTAGTGTGCACCTCCGATGATATCTGTTAGGCTATTGATATGGTATTGCTCCATGACTTGGGGCAGATCGTTAATGATTTTGGGGCAGGCGAAGGGGTCGACTAAATTGGCGGCTCCTACTTCGACGGCAGTAGCTCCGGCCAGCATCATTTCGATGACGTCACGAGCGTTTGAAATGCCGCCCATGCCGACGATAGGAATTTTCACCGCATCATACACCTGATACACCATGCGCACTGCCAAGGGGAAAATTGCCGCGCCCGACAAGCCGCCGGTTTTATTGGCTAAAAGGGGCTTTCTTTTGGCTAAATCAATGCGCATACCTAAGAAAGTATTGACCAAGCTCACGCCGTCGGCACCTGCCGCCTCGACTGCTTTGGCGATCTCGGTGATGTCGGTGACATTAGGTGATAATTTTATAATTATGGGTTTGGTGGTGACTTTTTTCACAGCGGCGGTTACTTTAGCTGCGGCTGCCGCCTCTGTGCCAAATGCCATACCTCCGCCGTGGACGTTGGGACAGCTGATATTGACCTCGAGCCACGCGATCTGCTCTTCTTTGTCCAATAATGCGCAGGTGTGGGTGTATTCGTCTAAAGAAAAACCGCTGATATTCGCCATGATAGGCTTATGAAAGCAGGCACGCAGGCGCGGAAGTTCTTCCGCGATGACGTGCTCGACCCCCGGATTTTGCAAGCCTACGGCATTGAGCATGCCGCTTGGAGTTTCGGCGATACGCGGGCAGGGATTGCCGAAGCGGGCGTCTTGGGTAGTGCCTTTAAAGGAGAGAGAGCCTAAGCAGTTGATGTCGTAGATTTCGGCAAATTCGTAGCCGAAGCCAAAGGTGCCGCTGGCAGGAATGATGGGATTGTCAATTTCTGTGCCTAAGAGGTTAATTTTCGTATCTACCATATGATCTCCTCCTTTACTAAGACGGGACCGTCTTTACAGATGCGTTTATTGCCGTATTTGGTCTTGCAGCTGCAGCCCATGCACGCTCCGAATCCACAGCCCATGCGCTCCTCGAAACTGTACTGGCCGCTTGTAGTCGTTTGCTTATAAACGGCTTTGAGCATCGGCTCAGGACCGCAGGTATAAACGTGCGTGTAGGGCGCGATTTCGCTTAAAACATCGGTGACGAAACCTTTTGTACCTAATGAGCCGTCGGCGGTGGCAATATACACTCGCGCGCCTGCTTGGCGGAACTCCTCGGCATAGAAAACCTCCGCGGCTGTATTAAAGCCTAATATCACTTGGACATTTTTCTTTTGCGCGATTAATTCGCGACATAGGTGGTATAATGGCGGCACGCCTACACCGCCGCCGATTAATAGGGGACTGTCGCCGCTAACAGAGGTATCGTAGCCGTTGCCCAAGCCGGTTAAAATGTCTAATTTTTCGCCGATTTTGTATTGGCTCAAAGCTTTCGTGCCCTCGCCGACTACTTTATAGATAATCGTGATCGTCTCCTCGTCATAGTTGCAGACGGAGATCGGGCGGCGGAGAAAATAGCCGTCTAATTTAATATTGATAAACTGTCCGCTTTTGGTGATAGCGGAGGTGTCGCCTTGAAGTACCATGCGGTAAATCAGGGCGTTAAGCGGAGTATTTTCGGTAATTGTGTAGATGGATTGTTTCATAAATTATACCTCCGAAGTCAGAACTAAGGTGGGATCTTGGTAAGCGATGCGGCCGCTGGCTACGGTGAGCAGGCATTTGCCGTAAACGCGCCAATTATTAAAGGGTGTGGCTTGACCCATGGAGAGGAAATTTGCGGGATCAATGGTGTAGGATTGGTTTAAATCGTACAGGGTAAAATCTGCTTTGGCACCTACGGCGATTTCTTTATGATAGAATGGCGCGTAGAAGCGTTTGCATGGATTTACGCTCATCAGTTCCAGCAATTTTTCTAAGGAAATGACGTTTTCTTTGACTAAATAAGTATATAAAAGCGGAAACGATGTTTCCAATCCGACGATGCCCATGGCGCTTTTTTCTAAGCCTTTAGATTTTTCTTCTTTAGTGTGCGGTGCATGATCGGTCGCGATCATATCAATGGTGCCGTCAATTATTCCCTCGATTAAAGCGGCACGGTCGGCTTTATCACGAAGCGGCGGATTCATCTTGAAACGGCCGTCCTCTTTTAAATCGTCTTGCGTTAAAATAAGGTAGTGCGGTGCGGTCTCGCAGGTGACATTTACCCCACGCTTTTTCGCCTCGCGGATTAACTCGACGCTTTCTTTGGTCGAGATGTGGCAGATGTGGTATGCGCAATTTGTTTCCTCGGCTAATTTTAAATCACGCATCACTTGTCGCCACTCGCTTTCCGAGGAGATGCCGCGGTGATTATGTGCTTTAGCATAGGAGGAGTCATGAATATAGCCTCCGTGCAAAAGCGCATTATCCTCGCAGTGGGCGGCGATGACTTTACTTAAACTTTGGGCTTTCTGCATGGCAGAGAGCATCATCTCCTCATCCTGCACGCCCTTGCCGTCATCAGAAAAAGCGCAGACGAAAGGAGCAAGCTCCTCCATATCAGCTAATGTTTCACCTTTTTCTCCGACAGTTATTGCTCCGTAGGGAAGGATATCAATAGCACTGTCGCGCTCGATAAGGTCTAATTGCTTCTTTAAGTGCGCGAGAGTATCGGGCACGGGATTTAAATTGGGCATGGTGGAAACGGTGGTATAGCCACCGTGGGCGGCTGCGGCTGCGCCTGATTTAATTGTTTCCTTATAAGAAAACCCCGGCTCGCGAAAATGTACATGGACATCAGCTAAACCGGGGAATAGATGATAATGGGAACAATCAATAATACGACCATTTGCGAAATCAAAAACACTGCTATCGGCAGTTTCGATAGCCTGAATAACACCGTTTTCAACAATAATACTGGCTCGGGTGAAATGATTTTTCAGAAATACTTGCGCATTTTTCAAAATGTAGAGCATTAAATATAACCGTCCTTTCCGAAAAAATCTACAAGTGCTTAAACTTTTAAGATTATAGCATGTTTAGAGATTTCTGTCAAGGGAGAAGAGGAGAAAATTAAGAGGTATTTTTTGGCTAAGCAATTGTTTATTGGAGGTAATTTGCACACAAAATTGTGCCTACTTTACAAAATGAAATTTTGGTGTACAATAATAAGCAGAGAGTTATTAAAGGAGGAATTAATATGCTGCAAACTAATGGAGAAGAAAAACTGCGTGCATACGCGGAAAGGGAGTTTCCTAAGCAGTTATTAAAAGTGTCGGAGAGAGTTTATCATGCTTTAAGCTATGGTCACAGCAACGCGACAATTATTATCGCGGCAAACTCTGTAATTTTAGTGGACACGCTTAATTCGCGCGAAAGCGGCGCAAGACTGAAAGCTGAGATTGAAAATTTGACGGATAAGCCGGTGAAAACGATTATTTATACGCACTCGCATCTCGATCACAGGGGAGGCAGCGGAGTATTTCGTGATACGGTAGAGGAAATAATTGCTTTTGCTCCTGTGAATAAGCCGCTAAAATATAATGAAAAAATTATGCGCGGACTTGGCGCGAGAACAGTGCGGCAGTTTGGCTATAATTTGTCTGATGAAGAGCTAATCACTCAGGGTATCGGTATTCGTGAGGACAAAAGCGGCTATGAAATGCTGCCTGCGACGACAATTTATGACGAAGATATCGTTGAGCGCGAGATCGACGGCGTAAAATTGAAATTAGTCCGTGCTCCGGGTGAAACAGACGATCAGATATTTGTCTGGCTGGAGGAGGAAAAGGCGCTGTGCTCAGGGGATAATTATTACGCCTGCTGGCCTAATCTTTATGCAATCCGCGGCAGCAGCTACCGCGATGTGGCGGCGTGGGTGGACTCATTGGGAAAGATGTTGGAGTATAATGCGGAGTATTTATTACCGGGGCATACGCGCCCGATAGTAGGCGCGGATAAGGTGCGCGAGGTGTTGACGAACTACCGTGCGGCGATTGAGTCGGTGCTTTTGCAGACTTTGGAGTGTATCGAAAAAGGTATGGGACTTGACGAGGCGGTTAATACGGTGAAATTACCGTCTGAATTAGCCAATCTGCCCTATTTAGGTGAGCACTACGGAAGTATTGATTGGTCGGTGAGAAGTATTTATGCGGGCTACGTCGGTTGGTTTGACGGTGCGGCTGTCAATCTGCACCGCTTGAGTGCTAAAGAGCGGGCAAACGAATTAATCCCAGCTTTAGGCGGTGCAGAAAGGGTAAGCACAATGATTAAGAAAGCGCAAGAGGCGCAAAAATGGCAGTGGTCGTTAGAGTTATGCGAGATATTTTTGGCATTGGAGGATAGTGAGGAGGTTTTGCAGTTAAAAATTAAAGCTTTGCGTGAACTGGCGAAATTGGAAACCAGCGCCAACGGCAGACATTATTATTTAGTGAGTGCTTATGAAGCAGAGGAAAAATTAAAGTAGGTTTGCAAACCTATACTTATCCAAACTCAAACAAAAAGACTTCTTACTAATCAATTGATTAATGAGAAGTCTTTTAATTTACTATTTTAATATAGCTTTGTGATATACTTTTTTGCCTTTTTTGATTTTGATGCCGTCGGTTAATTCAGCTGCGGTGAATGCATGGTCGATAGCGGTGATTTTTTCATCATTTGCGCTGATACCGCCTTGGGTGATCAAGCGGCGCGCCTCGCTTTTGGTAGCGACGAGCTTGCAAAGAGCTAACAAATCAATGATATTGACAGCGCCGTCGGTTAAATCAGCGGCGGTTAATTCGGTGGTAGGCATGTTGCTGTCGTCCGCGCCGCCTGCAAATAACGCATGAGCCGCGGCTTGTGCTTTGTCGGCTTCTTCTTTTCCGTGAACCAAATTGGTCAATTCGTAGGCTAATAATTCTTTTTTCTCATTGATACGCTCGGACGCCCAGTTTTCGATTTCGTCGATTTTTTCCAAAGGCAGAAAAGTGAGCATCCGCAGGCATTTCATGACGTCGCCGTCGTCGACATTGCGCCAGTATTGGTAAAATTCAAAGGGTGTGGTTTTGTTGGGATCGAGCCAGACAGCGCCTTTGGCGGTTTTGCCCATTTTTTTGCCCTCGCTGTTTAAAAGGAGGGTAATGGTCATCGCATAGGCGTTATGACCTGTTTTGCGGCGGATTAAATCAGTACCGCCCAGCATATTGCTCCACTGGTCGTTGCCGCCGAATTGCATATTGCAGCCGTAGGTATTGTGCAGATGGAGAAAATCGTAAGACTGCATGATCATGTAGTTAAATTCAAGGAAAGTCAATCCTTTTTCCATGCGCTGCTTGTAGCATTCGGCACGCAGCATATTATTAACCGAGAAGCAGGCGCCGACATCACGCAGTAATTGGACATAGTTTAAATCCATAAGCCAGTCGGCATTGTTGACCATGATTGCTTTGTCCTCGCCGAACTCGATGAAGCGCTCCATTTGTTTGCGGAAACAAGCGCAGTTGTGCTCAATCATTTCCGGAGTGAGCATCGAGCGCATATCGGTGCGTCCGGAGGGATCGCCGATCATGCCGGTGCCGCCGCCGATTAGAACAATCGGTTTGTTGCCTGCCATTTGCAGGCGCTTCATCAGGCATAATGCCATGAAATGCCCGACGTGCAGACTGTCGGCAGTCGGGTCGAAACCGATATAAAAGCGGGCACCGCCTGTGTTAAGCAGCTCACGGATTTCCGGCTCATCAGTTACTTGGGCGATAAGCCCGCGCGCTTTTAATTCTTCGTAAATTCCCATATTTTTCTCTCCTTAATATAATATTGCTTGAAATATATTTAAAAAATAAAAACCTCCGCAGCCATAGCTGCAGAGGGCAAAATTTGCGGTACCACCTCTGAAACAGATAATCCTCGCGAATCATCTCTCGGTGAGTATAAAACTCATGACTGTTATCGCGTGCCACGCGGCTGCCCTACTTTATTCAGACAAGCTGCTCATGAGGGTATTGGGGAGAGGGGCTTCACCTGCTTGCAGCGACCGCAGACTCTCTACAAAAAGCACGAAACTCCTTACTTAGCTCAATCATCGCATTAGCTATTAATCATTTTATTTATCATAACAGATAGATTCGGAAAAAGCAAGAGTAATTTCGGAAAAAGTTTTTGGATTACAGCTGTAAATAAAACAGAAATTTCCGCCGAAACTTTCCGGAGAAAATTATTGCAATCTGTGGGGGGTATGATATAATAGAAAGAAAGATTGACTTTGGAGGCAAAGCTATGCTGAATCAGCAGGAAAAAACGGTAAATATAGATAATATTGCGCCCGATAGACTCAAAGGAATGATGCTTTCCGAAGAGTATTTCTGGCTGATGACGGCTTTGGCTGCGGCGTGCGCTGAGGAGGAGCTTGCGGGATCAGTCCCTGTAGGCATGGAGACAAAGCAAATAGTGGATATATTTAATAAAAACGTGCGCACCGGTGCGATGGCAATGCAAGAGCTTATCGAAATCAAAGAAACGGCGTGGGCGAAAATTCAAGCAATCGCTTCATTTAGCAATGAGCACCCGATTTATACGGAAAAAAACTGCCTTTTATTAAGCAAAGCGTTCGTCAGTTACTGGCTGATATTTCAGTTGATTCAATCCGAGTGGCAGCAAAAAATGGACGCCTCCGAGCTGTCTGATACTTATCTTTTCTTGGATGGACTTTTAGCCGACGGTGAGGAATTGGAGAAAGTAGAGGAAATATTAAATAGGCGCGAACCTTTAAGCGCCGATCAAAAGCTATATCTGCGCAGCAACTGGCAGAGAGTGCATACCTTTTGGCAAAATCTCTATGACGAAATAATCCTCCGACTCTTCACAGGTGAAAAATCGGAGGACTGATTGCTAAGCTTGGGGTTCGGATGCTGGATTTTTCGTCTTTTCGGCGGCTAACTCCTGCTGTAATGAAGAAACTTGAGCTTTTAAATTACTTATTTCTTCGGACTGCTTATTTGAGGCGGCAGTAGATTTTTTCGTGGATTTTTTCAAGTAGTAATACTTTTGCATGAAGTATTCGCACAAAAATAAAAGAATAATGGAAATGCTGACGGAGATGCAGACATAGACGCTCACGGCTAACTGCGAGGTAATAGCTAAATAGCTGAATGCGACCAGACATAAGCTGGCTAAAGCTGCAAGCAGCAACAGAAAAGTATGCATAGATAATCCTCCTCGGGGAAAAAGTAAATTAACTACTTTTATTGTACTACATTTTTGAAATAAAACAAGATGGAAAATTTAAAATGGTGGTGACATTTATGAAAAAATTGAGAAGAACAAAAGGTGCTGAGCGTAAAGTGATGGGAGTCTGCGGTGGATTGGGCAAATGCTTCGGCATTGATCCGACGTTTATTCGCTTAGCTTTTGCTTTGGTGTGCATTTTCCCGCCGGTAGGCACGATTACGACGATTTTGATATATTTGGTGATGGGATTTATTATCCCGGAGGAGAATGATTATATTGATGTCTAAAAGTTTGATAGTTTTAGGACACGGCTCCCGTCGCATGGAGGCTAATGAGGAACTCTGCGCGATTTATGAGATGGTCAAAGAGGCTAATCCTGCCTGGAAAATCTCCTACGCTTTTGTCGAGTTTGCCCACCCGTCTTTAGAGGAGCGGGTGCGGGAGCTGTACGCTAATGGCGAGAGGACGATCGTTTTAGCACCGGTATTTTTGACGGTAGGCAATCATTTGGCTCAAGGTCTGCCTAAACGCTTTAAAGTGCTGGAGGAGGAAAACGCGGGACTTGAACTGATTATGGCGAAACATTTAGGCGCCGATCCTTTGATTGCCGCCTTGGTGAGCAAAAGAGCGGCGGAAATTATGGATTAGCGGTGATGGAAAAGCAGATGAAGACCAAGCTTGCAAGTCTAAACGACAGTGAAAAATTTATCAATGAGATAAAGCGTTATTTAAAACATTACAAGATGGATGCCGAGCAGAGCATGGATATCGTCCTTTGTCTGCGCGAGGGGATAAATAACGCTTTTTTGCATGGCAAGAGTAAAATTTCGCCTCAAGTTGAGGTGAGTTGGGAGATCAATGATAATATTTTCTCCTTTTTAATCACCGACGGAGGAAATGATATGCCCAAAATACCTGAGGGTGTGGTTGATGCGCTTTCCGAGCACGGCCGCGGATTATATTTGATGCAAGCGATATTGGACGAGATGTATTTGGAGAAAGGGGCAGTCGGCGGCAAGCTGGCGATACGAGCA
>QAKL01000097.1 GCA_003343815.1 Clostridiales bacterium | reverse complement strand
CAAATCGATATCTACCGCATTATTTTTATTAACCATCACGCCTAAAGCTTCGCCCGGCAGATCAATGCCCGTCTTTTTATCAAAGCCGAAGCCGCGCAAATACTCATAAAACTTATCAAACCCCAGTTTAAACGCTACCTGCGCCATAACAGGGTTGCAGGAGTTGCCGACCGCCTGCGCAAAGGTCTGATCCTGATGCGGGCGATAAGAGCGCCAGCATTTAAATCTATAGCCGCTGATTTGCATTGAGCCTGCGCAATAGTAATGATCGGTAGCACCGGTAACACCCTCCTCCAAAAACATCGACGAGGAAATCATCTTAAAAGTCGAGCCCGGCTCGTAAGTACCGTTTACGGCAAAATTATTCCACACCGTATCCTCGACATCACCATAATTATTGGGATCGAAATTCGGATAATTAGCCATTGCCAAGACGGCTCCTGTTTTCACATTCATGACGATTGCCGTCGCGCCCTCAGCCTGCTGCTCATTATAAACTTTTTCCAACTCGCGCTCGGTGATATACTGCACCGTTTCATCAATCGTCAAATTAACGCTGTAGCCCTCCACCGCCGGGATAAACTCCTGCTGCGACTGAGGGATATTGTTCTGTGCGCTGTCGACCTCCAATAAAAGCTTGCCCGGTGTGCCGGTCAATTCTTTATCATAATAAAGCTCCAAGCCCGATAAGCCCTGATTATCCAACCCAGCAAAGCCCAGCACATGACAGGCTAAAGTGCCTTTGGGATAAGAGCGGCGGTACTCTGTGGCAAAGCCCACCCCGGTATAGTTTCTCTCGCGCAAAACTTGCGCCTGCTCATCGGTAATTCTGCGCTTTATGTATTCAAATCCGGAATTTTTGTTGACTTTTTCCTCAACTTTGCTTTGATCGACCTCCAAAACCTCCGCTAATCCTTGGATAATTTCTGACGAATTTTTCGCGTCGCGGACATTTTTCGGGGTAATATAAACCGAGTAGCACTCGACGCTTATCGCCAAAGCATTGCCTTTCGCGTCATAAATCACGCCGCGGTTAGGCTGCATCGTCAATTCTTTCAAGCGGTTGTCCAAAGCAGCGCTTTCTCTCTCAGCGCCCACGACGATCTGCGAATAAAAAAGTTTCGCAAAAATAAGCAGAACCCCTAGCGTAACGATTCCGAAAATCCATAATATATGTCTGTTTCTCGTTTTTTTCACTTGAGACACCCCTCCTATTTAGGATCTCAATTAAAAATACCCATGACTCCGCTGATAATATTGGACAAAACGCCGCTGTTATCTGCCGCAGTCTCCTCGCTTTCGCTCCCATCATCCGTATCGTTTGAAGCGGTATAAACCATCGAGGCGCCGGCTTTGATCATACCTAAATTATTCACCGCATAATTTTCAATCGTCGATAAATCGTTTAAATTGGCATACTCCTGTTTCAGTTTTTCATTGCTGCTCAAAACGGCATTCAGCTGATTTTCCTCTCTCACCAAATTATAGCCTAATCCCGCAATATAAACATACTGCCCCACGACCAATGTCGCCAAAACAAATATCGCCGCTAAAACCTTAATATTTCCGGCTATGATGTGCTTAACTTTCTTCTGCTGTTTTACTTCTTTATTAAGCGTGCTCTGTTCTTCATACAGATCTGCCTCATAATATTCCGGGGCTACGGCATTAGCGCCGGGCATGTAATAGCTGCTTTGCGATCTGTATGATTTTTTACTCTGCATTCTATTCATCTCTCCCCTAAAAAAGACTTTAGACTATCTTTTCCACTGCGCGGAATTTTGCGCTTTTAGCTCGCGAATTGGCTGCCAGTTCATCCTCCTGCGCCGTCACGGGCTTTTTGGTTAATATTTTTACTTCCGATACCTTATTGCAGCAGCAAATCGGCATCTCGGGCGGGCAAATGCACGAGGCCGCCAGATATTTAAACTTTTCCTTGACGATCCTATCCTCCAATGAATGAAAGGAGATTATCCCTAATCTTCCACCTAAGCGTAAGCCGTCTTTCGCCTGCTCAATCGCCTTTTCCAAGACATCTAACTCGCCGTTTACCTCGATACGGATCGCCTGAAACGTCCTTTTCGCCGGGTGCGAGCCCTCTTGGCGCGCTTTTTTCGGGATAGCCGCTTTAATCGCCTCGACTAACTCTCCCGTCGTCTCCAGAGGCTTAACTTTTCGTTTTTCGACAATAAATTGCGCAATTCTTTTCGCCCAGTTTTCCTCGCCGTATTCGCGGATAATACGCGCCAGCTCACTCTCGGAATAAGTATTCACCACATCCCAAGCACTGAAATCACGCGTCTGATCCATACGCATATCAAGCGGCGCGTCCTGCATATAGCTGAATCCCCGCGCCGGATCGTCTAATTGGTGCGAAGAAACCCCGATATCAAACAAAATTCCATCGACACCCTCGGGCGCATATTCATGCAAAATTTCAGCTAAATTTTCATAATTACTGTGGACATACGTCACCTGATCGCCAAAGCACGCCAGATTTTTTTTCGCCGCCGCCAGTGCCTCCTCGTCCTGATCGATCCCGATCAAGCGTCCCGCAGGACCGAGCCGTTCCAAAAATCCGCGGCTGTGACCGCCGCCGCCCAAAGTACAGTCGACGAAAACCTCGCCCTCTTTCGGCGCCATAATCTCCATAATTTCACGATATAAAACCGGTATATGTGCGAATTCCACTGATTCTCACCTCAAATATCCAAGCCGTACTGCCCCATCAACTCAGCCAGCTGCTCAAATGATTTATCGCTTTCGTTGTTATATTTATCCCACGCCGTCAGATCCCAAATTTCCAAGCGATTGCCGACGCCGATAACCATGACGTCCTTGGTAATTTTGGCATAGTTTCTTAAAGTAGGCGGCAAAAGCACCCTGCCCTGCTTGTCAAGCTCAGCTTCATTAGCCCCGGAAAAAAACGTCCTCGCAAAAGCACGAGCGTCTTTTTGCGTTAAAGGTAACGAGCGCAGTTTATTCTCCAGCTCCTGCCACTCCTTGAGCGGATAGACAAACAAACAGCCGTCCAAGCCTTTGCTCAGCACAAATTGCTCGCCCAAATCTTCGCGAAATTTCGCCGGAATAATCAAGCGTCCCTTAGGATCGATATTATGTTGATATTCACCTAAAAACACACCTGATCACCCCTTTTAAGAATACTCTACCACTACGTACCACTTTACACCACTTTGTCCCTAAAATCCAGTACTTTTTCACTAAAAGTGCCTGTTGTAATCAAATTGTAACTTTTTGCAAACATACGTTTTTATCGCAAAAAGTAAGGACGATCGTTTATAAACAATCGCCCCCAGTTCACATTTCTTATTTATTTTTCATTAATCGCCAAATATCCAAAATCCCCTCTACAGATTCCAGCAGACTGTGCCCGTTTTCCCGCTTTTGCTCCAAAAAGCCAACGACCGTTTGATTGATAAATCCCTCTTTGAGCCGATACACGCTGTGCAAAATCAGCTGCCTTTCGTTCCTTTCACCGCAATAAAGCATCCCATGCCCTCTAAAAAGCAGCACGCTGCCTGCGCTCGCTTGTTGTATCAAACTTCTGCGGGCATTAAGTGGCATATCCGCCGCTATTTTCTCGATCCCTGCCAAATGGAGCTGTTTATAGCTGTTTGAGGGCATTATTATCCCGCAGGACGCATATAAATCAGCTATTAAAGACGTGCAGTCGTGCCCGCCGCCGACTCCGCCCCAGGCGTATCGTTCGCCTATAAATTTTTCTCCCAAGCGCATGATATTTTCACCCGTCAAAGGCGCATATCCGCGATGCCATGCTCCTTGATTAGGCAAAAAGATTTTTTCCAAAACTAATTCTCCGCCCGCTCCTTTTTGGGGCAAAAGCACTTCCATACTATTTTTCCGCGCATCAGCTAAAGCTAAGCGCGTCGCAAAATATATCTCCTGCGACAGTTTTTGCTCCGTCTGAAGCGTCATTTTAGGCAGTAATGATGTCACGAAATCTCTCTTAGCATAATTAAGCCAAATATCCATCTCTGTATAAGCTATGTTTTCTGCCTCCACCCAGCCCCATGCGTTATTAGTCTGCACAAAGCACCATTTTCTCAGCCAATCTGTATGCCAAACGATCAATCTATCCCCTATTTTCAGCCACTTCACTGCAAAATAATCTATATCCTGATTATTTAGATAGACACCTTTTACGCTTGGGTAGAGTCTGAGATTGCAATTTTGGCAGACGAAAGCATACCGCGGCACTGTCACATCACTAATGCGTGCTAAATTCAAGCTTTCTTTTAACCTCGCATTATCGGCTAAAGTATATTTTCGCCCCTTCTTATCATAGTATAGATCCGGACGGCACTCTTCAGGTTTTATTTTTTCTAAAAGCTCCGACTTAGATAATGCGGAAACTGGCTCATCAAACAAATACACCTCTGCGGCAGGATCAGCTGCGTTTAATTGATTGATTTGCCTTATTTGCTCAATAATTAGCATTTTATCCCTCCTTTTTATCTATAATTATGCCGTAAAGATAAATAAATTGTAAAATATCCAAAAAGCCCTTGCTTTTTATGAAAAAGTTTGCCACAATAAGAACATGAATTTTAAAGGAGGCTTTTGCTTTGAGTTTTCTGTCAGCTTTGTTCAGCAAACAATTACTATATATTTTTTCGATCTCAATTTTACCGGTAATTGAGCTGAGAGGTGCCATTATTTTAGCAGCCGCTTGGGATCTGCCGATTTTAGGCGCATATTTTGCGGCGCTTTTGGGCAATCTTTTGCCTATTCCGTTCGTACTGCTTTTTGCGCACAAAATTTTAAGCTTCTTAAAAGATCTACCGTTTTTTTCGCGCTTCGCTTACCGCTACGAAGAAAAAATCGTATCTAAAGCCGAGGAAATGGAGACCCTGACCTGGTGGGGATTGGTGATTTTTGTAGCTATTCCTTTGCCCGGCACCGGCGCTTGGACCGGCTCTTTTTTGGCCGCGCTTTTGAAAGTACCGCTGGTGAAAGCCTTTTTCGCCATTGCTTTAGGCGTGGCTATCGCCGGAGTAATCATGGTTTGCGCCTCCTACGGACTGGTCGGGTTTTTAAGTTTCTTAGCCTAAGATTTTTGCAAAAAAAAAAAACGGAGGATTTCTCATCCTCCGTTTTTTTAATTCATCGCCATATGAGCCGCTATATGCACGATAACAAACGCCAAAATAGCAACCGCCGTCCATCTATGCAGTTTCAACCAGTTTTTCCCGAGACGCGCGCTCGCAAAAATCCGCCCAAGCGATTTACGGCGCATTGCGAAAACTATTGGAAAGCAAAACTTTTGCCGATATTACCGTATCCGACATCCAAAAACCTCCGCTGTAAGCCGCGCGACCTTTTACCGCCATTTCGACAATACTGCCGATGTTTTAGCCTGGCAGTGCGACTGCTATTTCTCCCGAATGTTTCAATGCTATATCGACACTCATTCTAATTCTGCTCAAGGCTACGAATTTGTGCAGTATCTGCTCGGCTACTGGACCAATAACAGCGACATTTTGAAGATACTTTTGTACATCAACCGCACCGACATCATTTACGAGAGCCATTTAAAAAATTTCCATACCTTTCTCGCACAAATATCTCCCTCCTACTCAGACGACGCTCATTACGAGTACGCCATGGGGCTTCGCAGCGGTTTAATGCTCGGCGTATTATCAGTCTGGCTGACTAACCCCAAAAACAAAGCGCCGAGGAATTGTTTTTAATCATTAGAAACGAGCTGGAAATTTTGCGCAAAGGCGATTTTGCCATTTAACTACTGCAAAAAAGATGCCTTATCCAAAGACAAGGCATCTTTTTATTTATCCTTTTTATTTAATCTTTCTAAGACTAATTTATAGCCGTCCGCTCCATAATTCAGGCATTTTTTCACGCGGCTGATGGTCGCGGTGCTGGCGCCTGTTTCTTTGGCAATATCGGCATAAATTTTATCCTCCGAAAGCATCTGCGCCACCTCGAAGCGCTGGGCGATGCTTTTTAGCTCCACTACTGTGCAGACATCCTCAAAAAAACGATAATAATC
>QAKL01000096.1 GCA_003343815.1 Clostridiales bacterium | reverse complement strand
ACAGCTCATCCGTTTGCAGATAGACTTTGGCGTAATAAAGCTGATTACCGATAGTTTTAGCCGGCAGCCCTATGACCTCTGCCGCTACGCCTGATTTCCAAGCAAAACCCAAGCCGATCGTGCAAGTCGAAATCAGATACGGTTTCAAGGATGGCAGATATACTTCGCGAAATGTCCGCCGTTTATTTAGACCGAACACTTTCGCGACCTCCAAAAGTTTCACATCGACATTTTTCAGTCCCTGATAAATATTGGCGTAAAACATCGGCAGCACCATCAAAAAAGCGATAAACGTCGATAAACTGGCACTGTTTATCCAGATTAACGCCAAGATGATAAAACTAGCTACCGGGGTGGCTTTAATGATGCTTAAAATAGGATAAATCAGCTGATGGACAAAAGAAAATTTTGCTCCCAAAAAAGCCAGCCCCGAGCCTAAAATCATCGCCAAGAAAAACCCCAGCATAATTTTTAAAAGCGAATGGGTAATCGCTAACCAAAACTCGCTTTCGCCTAAAAATCTAAGCAGCGTTTTTCCCACCATTACAGGCTTCGGCAGCAAAATCGCTTGATTTACCGCCATAGCCGCAATTTGCCACACGATAAGCCAAAATATGATGATAAAGGCATTGTTTAAATATTTATTTCGCATGGATCCTCCGCTTTTTTCAGCACTTTTTCGATCACCCCACCGCCAATGACGCGGTTTCCCCGGTAATAACACACTGTCTGCCCCGGCGTCACCGCGCGCTGCGGCTCGCTAAAGGTAACTTTCGTTTCCCGCTCATTTAGGCGTAATAATGTAGCCTTTGCCGCATTCGCACGATAGCGCACTTTCGCCTCGACTGCTATCGTCTCGCCTATGGCAAGCGAAGTATGAAAAATATTATCGCAAGCCAATAATTCCGTGCTCATTAACTCCTCATGCTCACCTAAAAGCACATCGCCGCTTGCCCCGTCGATCGCCGTCACATACACTACTTTGCCCAGCGCCACACCTAAGCCCTTGCGTTGACCGATCGTGAAATTTTCCACGCCATTATGCGGCGCGATAATTTTACCTGCGTTATCACGCAGAAAACCAGCTTTTCCGCGACCGTAATGAGTATGCAGAAAATTTTTGTAGTCATTATCGGTAATAAAGCAGACCTCCTGGCTGTCGGGTTTAGAAGCGACTTTTAAGCCGATATTTTTAGCAATCTTGCGTATTTCATCCTTCGTTTTGCCGCTTAAGGGAAAAATGATTTTTTCGATCACTTCCGGGCGGATACGACAAAGAAAATAGCTTTGGTCTTTCTTGAGATCCGCCGCTTTCGCCAGATAGCTTGCGCCCTGTTCATCCTTTGCTACTTTGGCATAGTGACCGGTCGCGATATATTCCGCGCCGATTTCCGCGGCAAAATTTGCCATCAGCCCAAATTTGATCTCGCGATTGCAGACCAGACAAGGGCTCGGCGTACGCCCGTGAAAATATTCCGCGCAAAAAGGCTCGACTACCTTTTCGGCAAAGGCAGCTCGTCTGTCTAATAAATGAAACTCTATCCCGAGCTGCTCGGCTACCGCGCGGGCATCCTCCGGCGCGGCTGTCTGCCCGCAGTAAGCAGGCAGAAGCAATAAATGCACACCGATGACCTCATAGCCTGCCTGCTTTAATAAATATGCCGAAACTGCACTGTCTACACCGCCGCTTAATCCTATTACTACTTTACTCATCATTCATTCCCCGTTTCCTACTTTTATCCCGCGCGCTCGGGCGATAATAAACCGTGCCTTTTAATTTTTCCGGCAGATATTCCTGCTCGACCCATGCTCCCTCATAATCATGCGGATATTTATAGCCTTTGCCGTGGCCGAATTTCGCCGCGCCTTTATAGTGACTGTCGCGCAGATGCTTCGGCACCGGCGCCGCCTTGCCGCTTCGCAGATCTGCCAATGCCGTATCGATCGCCATATAGGCGCTGTTGCTTTTGGGCGCGCAGGCTAAATAAATCACCGCCTCCGACAAAATTATTCTGCCCTCTGGGAGGCCGACAAACTGCAAGGCATTGGCCGCGCTTTGCGCTACGACCAAGGCATTAGGATCAGCCAGTCCCACGTCCTCAGCCGCCAAAATCACCATGCGCCGCGCGATAAATAGCGGATCTTCTCCCGCATCCAGCATCCTCGCCAAATAATACACCGCCGCATCAGCGTCTGAGCCGCGCATACTTTTGATAAACGCCGAAACGATGTCGTAGTGCTCGTCGCCCGTATTGTCATACACTACCGCAGGCCGCTGGATCGACTCCTCGGCAGCTGCTAAATCAATATGCCTCACACCGTTTTCGTCGGGGGCACTCGAAATGACCGCTAATTCCAAGCCGTTTAAAGCGATTCGCACATCGCCCTGAGCGCAGTTGGCTAAATGCTCCAGCGCCTCCTCCGACACATCGGTATGATAATTACCCAGCCCGCGCTCTTTATCGCTAAGCGCCCGTGTAAGCAATCCCACGACATCTGATATTTCTAACGCCTCTAATTTAAAAATCAAAGAGCGCGACAATAACGCGGGATTTAAGCTGAAAAACGGGTTTTGCGTCGTCGCCCCAATCAGAATTACCACACCTTTTTCGACCCACGGCAGCAAAGCATCCTGCTGCGATTTATTAAAGCGGTGAATTTCGTCGATAAAAAGAATCGTCTGCTGATTGTAAAGAGCTAGATCGTCCTCGGCTTTTTTCACGACCTTGCGCAGTTCGGGCACACCATCAGTCACAGCGTTTAAGTTTTGGAAAAATTTATGCGTGACTTTGGCAATCACATTGGCAATTGTCGTCTTGCCGCAGCCTGGCGGGCCATAGAGGATAATAGAAGAAAGTCGGTCGGTATCGATCGAGCGGCGCAAAAGCTTGCCTGGTGCCAAAATATGCTCCTGCCCGATGATTTCGTCGATACTTTGCGGCCGCATCCTCTGTGCAAGCGGCGCTCTGTCATTATAATTCATGCTCGCCGAAAACAAATTATCCATCGTTTCTCTCTCCCTCCAGCGTTAATTTCGCGCTTAAAAGCCTGCGCTTTAGTTTTGCTCTCAATTCAGCGTATTTCTCATTTTCTATACCATCTGCCAAAATCTCATCCGCTAATTTTTTCGCTAATTCCAATTCGGCGATATCTTGGGTCAGATCGGCAACCTTTAGCTCAGGCAAACCGTGCTGGCGTAGCCCCAGCACCTCGCCCGGTCCGCGGATGCTCAAATCCTCCTCGGCAATGAAAAAGCCGTCGTTAGTTTTCGTCATGACCTCCAAGCGTCTCTTGGACTCCTCAGTATTAGGATGTCCCATCAGGATACAGTACCCTTGCTTCTCTCCGCGGCCGATCCGCCCGCGCAGCTGATGCAGCTGAGCCAAACCGAAGCGCTCGGCATTTTCGATAATCATTACCGTCGCATTGGGCACATCCACGCCGACCTCGATCACTGTCGTCGCTACTAAAATATCTATTTTGCCCAAGCGGAAATTCTCCATGATCTCTGCTTTGTCCTCATTTTTCATCTGTCCGTGTAATACAGCTATATTTTTGTCGGGGAAAATTTCCGTCTGTAATTTTTGCGCCGTTTCCTCCGCATCGGTTAAATCCATTTTTTCTGACACTTTGACTAACGGGCAGACGATATACGCCTGCTCCCCCGCATTCATGCGCTCGCGCAAAAACTGATACATTCCTTTTCGCTTTTTTTCGCCTACCGCCCAAGTAATGATTTCTTTGCGCCCCTGTGGCAATTGATCAATCACCGATAAATCCAAATCCCCGTAAATCGTAAGCGCCAAAGAGCGCGGGATCGGCGTTGCCGTCATCACTAAAACATCTGCCGTCTGCCCTTTTTGGTACAGTTTCTGCTGCTGCCTCACACCAAAGCGGTGCTGCTCGTCGATAACTGCCAATGCTAAATTTTGAAACTCCACATCATCCTCAATCAGCGCGTGCGTGCCGATAACTACAGAAATTTCGCCGTTAGCAATTTGTTCTTTTAATTCGCGCATCTCTTTTTTTGCGACACCGCCGCTTAAAAGCGCTATTTTCACTCCCAGCGGCTCAAAGTAGCGCTTAGTCGTCAAATAATGTTGCTCGGCTAATATTTCCGTCGGCACCATCAAAACCGCCTGCGCGCCGTTTTCGACTGCCTTGAGCAGGGCATAGATCGCCACGATCGTTTTGCCGGAGCCAACGTCGCCCTGCAAAAGTCGGTGCATGGCATAGGGACTCTCCATATCCCGCTTAATTTCCATAATCACTTTTTTCTGAGCGTCAGTCGGCGTAAAAGGCAGCAATTCTAAAAATTTTCGCGTTAAAGTCTCTTCCGCTCTGAGCGCTCTGCCGGGAACTTTATCTTTGTTTTGCCAAACAGCTAAACTCAGCAAAAGCAGCAAAAATTCGTCCAAAACCAAACGATAGCGCGCTATATTCAAGCTTTCCCACGAATTAGGTCTGTGCAGCGCGTAAAGCGCTTGCTGAAGCGGCGCTAAATGATATTCTTTAAGCCACTCCTCCGGCAGATACTCCTGCACGAACGGCAGATAAATCTCTAACGCTTGCTCGATAGTTTTTTTGAGCATAGCAGCACTTAGCGTCTCGCTCGCCGGATAAACGGGCATGATGCCCATATATTTCGTTATTTCTTCTGCGCTTTCCGGCAAATGATAATCCTGCACCGCTAATTGTTTTTCGTTTTTGCAGTGATATTTGCCGTAAGCCATGATTAATTCGCCGATGTTCATTTTAGGCGCGATATAGGGCTGATTAAACCAAATAAGCGTAATATTGCCGCTGTCTGTGCGGACGGTGACGCGCAAAAGCATCTTTTTCGCCGGCAAGCGGACATTACGCACCTGGGCAATAGTGCCGAAAATAAGCGCATTATCTCCGTTACTAAGCCTAGTAATGTCTGCTATCTCGCTCCTATCCTCATAGCGAAACGGCAAATAATACAATAAATCCTCTGCCTGCCAGAGCCCCAGCTTGCCAAAAGCCTCCGCTCTTTTTTTGCCAATACCCTTTAAACTTTGTATCTCATCGCTTAAACCAGCCATTTTTTCACCCCATGCGCCTACATTTCTGCTATTATAGCATAAAGAACACTCGCTCGTCAAAAAAATTTAGACTATAGGAAAATTTTTTTGTTTTTCTCTTTTCATACAGCCCCCAACAGTGCTATAATTTAAGCGTGAAATTTGATTATCGTTTTCAAAGGAGAAATATATGACTATAAAAGCAGTATTACTGGATTTAGACGGCACTATCGTCAATACCAACGAACTTATTTTAGAAAGCTTCGACCACACGCTAAATAAATTATTAGGTCACTGCCCCTCCCGTGAGGAATTGATCAAAACCTTCGGCAAACCATTAACCGAGGTTTTTCAGGAAATGGCTCCGGAAAAAGCCGACGAATTATTAGCCGAGTACCAAAATTATCAGCAAAGCGTCGATCACAGCCAATACATCAAGCTCTGTCCCAACGTGCGTGAGGCATTGGACAGATTTAAAGCGATGGGCTTAAAAATCGCGCTTGTTACCTCCAAGCGTACCTTAGGCGCTCACCAAAATTTGACGCAGTTTGATTTATTTCCCTACTTTTCGACTCTCGTCACCTACGAAAGCACCGAGGAGCACAAACCGACGGGCGGACCTGCGAAAAAAGCTTTGGCTGATTTAGGCATCGCGCCTCATGAGGCTATAATGGTCGGCGACAGCAATCTGGACATCCTCTGCGGCAAAGACGCCGGCACTTACACCGCTGCTGTGAGCTACAGTGCCTTTGACAAAGATTTTCTGTTGTCCTTTAAGCCCGATTATTACATCAAAGATTTACTTGAGTTAGCCGATATTTTGGCAAAATAAAGGAGCAGTTTATGAAAATCACCGTTTTAGTTGATAATAATACCTACATTGACCGCTATTATCTGGCAGAGCCGGCGGTAGCCTATTTCATCGAGGACGGTGAAATGCGCCTTTTGTTCGACACCGGCTACTCTGATGTATTTTTGCGAAACGCTCATACTCTGGATATTGATTTGAAAAATATGACATACCTCGTGTTTTCTCACGGACATAACGACCACACCGGCGGCTTAAAATATTTAACCTCCGCTCTTAACTGCCAAAATATCAATCTCATAGCCCATCCCGACTGCTTCGCGCCTAAATACGACGATAACGGCAATTATATCGGTGCGCCGTTTACAGAGGCGGAAATTAGCGATATATTTCACTTTATGCCAGCGCGCGAGCCGCTTTGGCTCTCGCCTAAACTGCTTTTTTTAGGCGAAATCACCCAAAGCCATTCTTGGGAAGCGAGATGCGCCATCGGCACTATTGAGAAAAACGGAGCAAAATCACCTGATTACAATTACGACGACACAGCGCTTGTGTATCTCACTGATGATGACGGTATTTTTATCATCACCGGCTGCTCGCACAGCGGCATCGCCAATATCATCGCGCAGGCGCAGAAACTGACAGGACGAGCGAAAATAAGCGGTATTTTGGGCGGCTTTCATCTATTGGAGGATAATGAGCGCCTGCACGATACAGTAGACTATCTGCGCTCCTTAGAGCTTAAAATGCTCTATCCTGCGCACTGTATCTCGCTTGCCGCCAAAGCAGCCATGCTTAAATATCTGCCGATTACCGAAGTCGGTGTCGGCTTAAAAATAGAACTTTAAGACAATTTATCGCGAAATGAGGGATTAAAATGCTTATTGATTACCACTTACATACGACCTTTTCCGCTGACAGTATCCAAACTCCGCGCGAAGCGATCGAGCGCGCGATTGAGCTGGGATTTGACGAAATCACCGTGACCGACCATATGGATCTCCTGCCTGAGGATATCCACGATGAAACGCATATTTTAAATGCAGAAAAATATTTTCCAGCTTTAGAGGCTCTCCGCGACGAGTACCGCGCGCAAATCACTGTGAATATCGGCGCAGAAATCGGTTTAAACCGCGGCATGGTCGAAAAATCCGCCGAGTTCGTCCGCTCCTATCATTTTGATTTCATCATCGCCTCCTTGCATAGGATCAATTATCAAAGTATGCGCACGCCTGGATATCTGGCAAGCTTCGGCAGCAAGGAAAATTTGTACCGTGCCTACTATCAAAATTTAGGCGAGCTTTTGGACGAATTTGACGAATTCGACATCTGCGGACACTTAGATTTCATCCGCCGCGTGATGCCTTTCAAATATGAGCCTGATGATTATTTTATCGAGCTAGAATATATTGAATCCTTACTTAAACGCTTAATCAGCCGCGGCAAAGGTATCGAAATCAATACTTCCGGGATGCGCCATCCCTCCCACGCGACACTGCCGCATCTGCCGATCGTCATGCGCTATCATGAATTAGGCGGCGAAATTTTAACCATCGGCGCTGACAGCCACCGCACTGATCATGTCGGCTGGGGATTAAAAGAAATTACCGAGCTTTTGCCGTCTATGGGTATTACTAAGCTTACGACTTTTAAAAAACGTAAACCCACCTTTGTCGAAATATAAGTTACTGCCGTCAAAAGACGGCATTTTTTATTTTTTAAAGGGATTTTGCCTGCCAAAGCAGAAATTAGGCTTAATCCGCTTGCGCGGAGAATTTTAGCAAAAAATAAAAAAGGAGTACAAATATGAAAATCAGAATTATTACCGATTCCGCCTCCGAAATGGTTTCGGGCGAACATTTGACAGTTTTACCTTTAACTATCACTTTCGGCACGACCGAATACGCCGACGGAGTCACCCTTTCCCACCAAAAATTTTACGAAAAGCTCATCGAAAGCGACGAGTTGCCCACCACCAGTCAAGTGACGCCCTTTGCTTTTACCGAAGCGCTTAAAGAAGCCCAGGCAAACGGCGAATACGCAATCATCATCACCCTCTCCTCCAAGCTCTCCGGCACTTATAACAGCGCCCTCATCGCCGCTAAAGATTTCCCCGATATGGTGCATATCATTGACAGCGCTAATGTCTGCATCGGCGAAAAAATACTGGTCGAGTACGCCTTGAATTTATTAAATAACGGTGCGGACGCACAGGAAATCATCGCCCGAACCGAAAGCAAAGTTTCACAAATCTGCGTCATCGGCCTTTTAGATACCTTGGAGTATTTGCGCAAGGGCGGCCGTATTTCCAATCTAAGCGGTACAATAGGTGAAATTTTAGCGATCAAACCTGTAATTACGATCTCTGACGGTGTCGTCGCCATTCTAGGCAAAGCCCGCGGCAGCCGCAAGGGCAACAATTTATTAACCGAGCAAATCGCGAAAAACGGCGGCATTGATTTCTCTCTGCCCTTTGCATTAGGCTATAGCGGGCTGGACGACAGCGTGCTTCAAAAATATATCGCCGATCAAGCCCAGCTTTGGCAGGGCTACACCACCACGCTCCCCATCGATCAAATCGGGGCCACGATCGGCACCCATGTAGGACCAGGCGCTATCGCTGTAGCGTTTTTCCACAAATAAGCTAAACGCACATCTTAACTGATGTGCGTTTTTTGTGCAAATATTTCTTTAGCGCTCGTATTGCGCCGCTTGAGCCGGCTGGCGAAAAGATAGGTCGCAAGATAATAAATTAACGCAAAATTGGATATCCCCAAAAAGCTTCCATACACAAAACCTGCTGTTATATATTGATATCCCGATAACATAGCA
>QAKL01000084.1 GCA_003343815.1 Clostridiales bacterium | reverse complement strand
TTTTCTACCCCCAGCACTTCATAGTAATCACGTTTGTCAGCCATTATTTCTCATCCTTAACTTCGGTATATTCTGCGTCATACACGCCGTCCTCATGCGGAGCTTCCCCGCCTTGAGCGCCTGCTTGCGCCTGCTGTGCGGCTTGGGCAGCAGCGTACATTTTTTCGGTAATTTTGTAAAGAGCATCGGTCAAAGCGTCGGATTTGGTTTTCAATTCCTCGGTGGAGGCATTGTTATCCAAAGCAGCTTTTAACTCGTCTTTAGCTTTTTCGACGTTTTCTTTATCAGTAGGATCGATCTTGTCGCCTGCTTCGCTCAAGGTTTTCTCGACCTGGAATACCAAGGAGTCTGCCTGATTTCTGGTGTCGACTTCCTCTTTACGTTTTTTATCAGCCTCGGCGTTCATCTCGGCGTCTTTAATCATCTTATCGATCTCTTCGTCAGACAAACCGCTGTTGGATTTAATGGTGATGCGCTGCTCTTTGCCGGTGCCCAAGTCTTTCGCGGAAACATTGACGATACCGTTAGCGTCGATGTCGAATTTAACCTCGATTTGCGGTACCCCACGCGGAGCCGGAGGAATATCCATCAAAGTAAAGCGTCCCAAAGTTTTATTGTACTGCGCCATCTCACGCTCGCCTTGGAGGACGTGAATATCAGTCGAAGTCTGATTGTTAGCGGCAGTGGTAAAAATCTGGCTGCGGCTTACCGGGATAGTCGTATTTCTTTCGACGATTTTGGTAAACACGCCGCCCAAAGTTTCGATACCTAAGGACAGCGGAGTTACGTCTAACAAAACGACATCTTTAACTTCGCCAACTAAGACACCGCCTTGGATAGCCGCGCCGATAGCGACGCACTCGTCAGGGTTGATGCCTTTGAAAGGCTCTTTGCCGATCAAATTTTTGATAGCTGCCTGCACCGCCGGGATACGGGTAGAACCGCCGACCAAGATTACTTTGTCAATGTCCTTTGCTGTTAATCCCGCATCCTGCATAGCTTGGCGAGTCGGGCCCATAGTTTTTTCGACCAAATCAGCGGTTAATTCATCAAATTTAGCGCGGGTCAAGGTCAAATCCAAATGCTGCGGACCGTTTTCGTTCATGGTGATAAACGGCAGATTGATATTCGAAGAAGTGACGTTAGAAAGCTCCTGTTTAGCTTTCTCGGCAGCTTCTTTCAAACGCTGCATTGCGGTTTTATCGGTTGACAAATCAATGCCTGTTTGTTTCTTAAACTCAACTAACATCCAGTCGATAACTCTTTCGTCGAAATCATCGCCGCCCAAACGGTTGTTACCGCTGGTCGCGCGAACTTCAAAGATGCCGTCGCCTAATTCCAAAATAGATACGTCGAACGTACCGCCGCCTAAGTCAAAGACCAAAATCGTGTGATCTTCGCCTTTATCAATACCGTAAGCCAAAGCTGCGGCAGTAGGCTCGTTGATGATACGAAGAACATTCAAGCCGGCAATTTTACCTGCGTCTTTGGTAGCCTGGCGCTGGCTGTCAGTAAAGTAAGCCGGGACGGTGATTACTGCGTCATGTACTTCTTCACCTAAATAAGCCTCGGCATCACCTTTTAATTTTTGCAGAATCATCGCAGAAATCTCCTGCGGAGTGTACTCTTTGCCGCCGATAGTTACTTTATAATTGGTACCCATATGTCTTTTGATCGACATTACAGTGTTTTCGCTGTTGGTGATAGCCTGTCTTTTAGCTACCTGACCTACCAATCTTTCGCCTGTTTTCGAAATACCTACCACAGACGGAGTAGTTCTGTTGCCCTCGCTGTTGGCGATAACTACCGGCTCGCCGCCTTCCATAACCGCTACGCAAGAGTTTGTCGTACCTAAGTCAATACCTATTACTTTTCCCATTTTTATTTCCTCCTTAAAGTTATCTATTCTAAAAATTATTTTGCGGAAGCAATTTGTCCGCGTAATTTGTTAAGCTTTACTTGTGCGATACTTTACACATCGTAGGACGAATGACCTTTTCTTTAAAGGTATATCCCTTTTGCAATTCCTCAACTACCGTATCGTCCGGACTATCCGGATCCTCCACGGTCATGATCGCCTCGTGCTTTTTCGGATCGAAAATCTCGCCCTTGGCATTAATCACAGCCAAACCCTCTTTTTCCAAAGTGGTAAATAACTGCGCGTAAACCATTTCCATGCCTTTTAAATAGCCTTTGATCTGCTCATTGGCCTCGGCGGCGGATAAGGCGCGCTCGAAATTATCCAAAACCGGCAAAAGCGCGGTTATAAGCTTGGAAATACTGTACTCTGAAAGCTCGCTTTTTTCCTGTGCGGTGCGGCGGCGATAATTGTCGAAATCGGCAACCAGACGCACATAGCGCTGATTTAGCTCCTCCAAAGACTGCGCCAGCTCCGCTTCTTTAGAAGCGATTTCATCCTGCATCTCGTCATTGGTTTCTGTCGTCTCTACAGTTTCCTCTGTAACTTTATCCTCCACAGCATCGCTTTGTTGTTCTGCCATCGGATTCACTCCTTTTATCAAATTTAATTTATTTTTTCACAAATTTTTGTGCTGCTAACTGTTTTCTTTCGGCTGATACTCTTTCTTTTTGATAATAATGTTTATTTTAAGTATTGCCGCGGCGACCTCGCCTGCTGCATCTATAGCGTGCGTTTTCACATAAAGCGGATCAATAACGCCCAATTCACGCATATCGCTGATTTCGCCCGTCTCGCAGTCGATCGCCAAATGATGATTGTCCTGCTCATTTTGCGCTTTCACGACATCGCCGAGCTTTTCCAGCGGATTAAAGCCTGCGTTTTTCACGATCTGCATAAACGGTTTACGCAAAGCTTTGATCACGCACTCCAAACCGTAGACGCTCATGCCGCTTAATTCATGCGTGCGTTTTTCCAGCGCCTCAGCTACGGCTAATTCCGCTGCGCCGCCGCCTGCGACCACACCTTTTTGCACCGCCGCCTGTAATGCCGCCGCCGCATCTTTGGCGATACGTTCGCGCTCGCCGACAACCTCGTCAGTTGCCGCGCCGATGATTACCGTTGCTCTTTCCTCGCCTTTGCCGTCTGCCAGCTTGGTTAGTCCTAATATCTCATCATCTTTGACCGCGCCGACAGTCCCAAGCGCCGCTTGAATCTCGGCTAAATCTTTCTTTAATCCGGTGCGCTTGATCATCTTCGCGCCCACATGACTTGCCGCTTCCTCTAATTCTTTATGCGGAATACGGCTGATCAGCATAATACCGTGATCGGCTAATCTTTCTGCCGCCTGTTCATCGACGCCGCGGTCAACCAAAACAAGTTTGGCGCCGCTGTGGAGAATTTTTTCTACATTATCGCGGAATTCGTTTTTCAGTTTCATATACTCCTGAAATCCGCTTTCGGTCGCTAATGCTTTATCGTCAAACTCCTCGCTTTCCAGCGCGTCGTCGATCACCAAAACTTTAACCTCTCCCGCTAACTCCGCGGGCATTTGCTTATCATAGCGGGATTTCGATAAGACGATACCGTTAAAAACCTCGCCCTCTGCGCCGATTTTGGCTTTAATACTTTCGGCGAATGCAAAGGTCGGATCTTTTAATCTCTCCTCGCCGATTTTCTCTGCCGCCTCGGTAATTAAAAGGGCTATATCATCATATTCGCGGGCAGCCACCTGTGCTATTTGTTTTAAAGCGGCTGTGTCGTGAAAATCAAGAGTGATTCTTTCTTTCTGCCATTCGTCCTCAGCCATCACAAGCCCCATGCGGATGCCTTTGATCACCTGCGCTACCGGCACGCCTTGGTTAATGCGCTCAATCCCCGCCAAAATCATCTCTCCGGCGTACAAAGCCGTCGTAGTCGTCCCGTCGCCCGTCATCTCCTGCTGAGATTTCACGGCGTTAATGAGCATTTTGGCTACCGGGTGCTTGACCTCCATCATTTCCAAGATTGTCATGCCGTCGTTGGTAATAGTCACCGAGCCGAACTGATCAAGGAGCATCGTATCCAGACCTTTCGGTCCGATCGTCCCCTCCACCGCCTGCATCAAAGCTCTGACCGCCTGAGCGTTATTATCCAAAAGCTGATAGCGGCTGTCCTCAGTCTCACTCACGACCCTCACCTCCGTTCAAATCCTTCAAAAGTACATCCAAAACTGCCATCGAGTTGGAATAATCCATGCGCTTCGGCCCCAAAAGTCCGACCTTGCCGATTTCCTTGCCGTTATTTTTATAGGAAGCGACGATAATGCTGCAATCCTTTAAATCGGGGATATCATGCTCCGTGCCGATTTTTACGCTGATTTCGTTCACCGTATTTTCGTGCAGGATTTTATTCATCGTATCTTTATTTTCCAAGCTCATCAGGATATTATGCACTTTATTGACATCCTTAAACTCCGGCTGCGTCAGCATATTGAGCCCGCCTTTGTAAAATATCTTTTCCTTGGCAATGTCGTTTTTATGCAATATCTCGCCGAGCATTTCCAGCGCCGTGTCGACCACTTGCTTCTGGCGATTAAGCTGGGAGAAAATATTCTCCAAAATATTCTGCTGCCAGCCGTCGGTTGATAAGCCTTTCAGATGCATATTGAGCATCTGGCTAACTAACTCCAAATCCTCCTTGCCCAATTGCGGCGGGATCTGAATAAAACGATTTTCGATCTTATCATCGTCCGTCACAATCACCATTAACGCTCTGCCCGTCTCTAAAGGCATCAACTGCAAAAGCTTTAATTTATTCTCCGTCGCCGGCTCATTTAAAAGCATGAGCGACGTATAGCCCGAAGTCTGGCTTAGCGTATTTAAAATATTGCTGACTGTCTCCTCGACCTGCGTGGTTTTCTTGCTGATCGATTCTTTGATCAATTCTCGCGCCTCGGATTTGACCTCGTCGTGCTGCATTAAATAGTCCACATAATAACGATAGCCTTTATCCGAAGGGATGCGTCCTGCCGAAGTATGCGGCTGCTCGATGAGCCCCATCTCCTCCAGATCTGCCATTTCATTGCGAATTGTCGCAGGGCTTACACCTAAATCATATTTTTTTGAAATGGTACGAGAGCCTACCGGTTCTGCCGTCTGGATATAGTCCAAAACTACCGCTTCCAATATCTTTTCCTTCCGACTGTCCATATCCATCGCTCCCGCCTCCTTTTCACTGTTTGCTTTTTTGTTAGCACTCTCAATCCTCGAGTGCTAATATATTATTTATAGCACTGCCCGTTAAAATTGTCAAGGCATTTTTTCAAAAAAAGCACGAAAAAAATGTAAATTTTTCAGCTTTCGTTTCAATGCCTTTAAAGGTGTCGCACTCCCGCATTCTCTTCCTGATATTTCCTATAACAAGCGCTGATTTGAATGGTCAGAAAAGGTAAAAAATATTATCTTATCTTGACAGCCCCGCCCTGTAATGCTATAATTAACTTTGGTTAGTCGTAGTAAACTTAATGTGAATTTTTCTTCACTTTTTAAGTCATTATAATTTGAAAGGAGTGTTGTGCAATAAATATTTGTATATTTGCAATATTCTGTTAACTATAACTAACAAAAGTGTGTAGGCGCTAATCTTTTCTGTCACTTAGCGCAAAAATTCGCCAAAATTTACTTAATGAAAGGAAATGATTTATGAACAAGATTAAAAAACTTTGCTCCGTCCTGCTCATCATCATGCTGATGATGACTTTCGTCCTGCCGAGTGCAGGCTACGCGGCTGGCGCCGATCTTTCTATTTTAGAGAACTGCTCGGTTACGCTTTTAAAGGACGGCAATTTTAAACTGACCGACACCTCGGTCGATGTCAATGTCGAATTGGACAAAAGTTTAGAACAATGCCACCTGTCGCTTTGTGCCTATGCCGGCAATACCACCTTTGACCCGGACAGCGAGCATAATATCCGCCTCTGGGCCGGATCTGTCACCCCCGGAGAGCAAACTTTAACCTTTAACAGCCGTGCCTCCGAGTTAAAAGTCGGCTACAAAATCATCGCCTCCTTAAATGT
>QAKL01000083.1 GCA_003343815.1 Clostridiales bacterium | reverse complement strand
CCGAAAAGCGAGTCCTCCTTTTCACTGCCGTGCAAAGATTTCAATAATTCCAGATTGCGCTTAGTCGCGTAATCCAAGTGCATCGTATCGTCTAACGTATAAATATGTAACGCCGTGACATTTTCCGCCTGGCTTTTTTGCATCAGCATCACATAATCCAAAATCGCTCCCGCCGCAATTGTCACCAAAGGCTTATCCTCCAAGCCTAAGCTTGTGAGCGAATTGATTTTAAAATGCTCCTTCAAACGATTAGCGGCAAAGTCGAATTTAAAAGCATAATCCAGATGATTATTCACCACCAAAGTCTTTGGCGAATTGATATTTTTTAAAAAGTTGGTTAAATTCACATCATTGATCGCGCAGATACACTCGGCAGGCTCGAAGCGCAAAATTTCATTGATGACATCAGCTTCATTGTCCAAATCCACCGCCATAAATTCGCCCGTCGAGGCCTCTAACGCCGCCAGAGCGTACTTATCTGCCGATTTGACCAGCGCAATGAGATAGTTGCTGTCTTTTTCTTTTAAAATATTGCTCTCTAAGACCGTACCCGGCGTCATGATACGGATGACATCGCGCTTGACGATGCCTTTGACCGCCTTGGGATCCTCTAACTGCTCGCAGACGGCGACTTTTAAGCCCGCACTAATTAGTTTCGCGATATAATTATCTGCCGCATGAAACGGCACGCCGCACATCGGTACTTTCGTCCCATTGCCGCCCGCTCTGCCGGTTAGGGCAATCCCTAAAATGCGGCTGGCTGTTTCGGCGTCCGGACCAAACATTTCATAAAAATCGCCCAAGCGATAAAATAAAATACAATCCTCATACTGTGCCTTTACTTTTTCATATTGAATCATCATCGGAGTATTTCCCAGCATTTTATTCTCCTTTACCGCTTATCCTGCTATTTCTTCAATTCCACAACTGTAATACCGTTGCCGCCCTCGTTATAATTGCCTAAGCGATAGCTTTTGACATGAGGGTGATAGCGGAGCATATCGCTTATTGCACTGCGCAGAGCACCCGTGCCTTTACCGTGAATAATATGCACCTGCGCCAGCGAACTCAAATAAGCGTCGTCCAAATATTTATCGACCAAATCGCAAGCCTCCTCGACTGTCATCCCGCGCAGATCAATCTCGTTTTTAATATCCGCCGTTTTGTTATTGACCAGTCTGATCGTGCCTTTATCGCGCTTCGGCGCTTTTTTGGTTTTTTCGACTGTTTGCAGCTCGTTAATATTGACACTCATCTGCATGATGCCGCTTATTACTTTTAACTCGCCTTTTTTGTTGGGCAGTGTCACTACTTCAGCCGTCGTTTCAAAGCGCGGCACATAGACTTCTTGACCTATAGTGACTTTTGTGACTTTGTTTTCCAAAATTTTCGGCGCTTGATTAGCTGCCGCATGCAGACTGTCAGCCTTATCCTGTAATTTCTTTTTCAGCTCCTGTCCTTTTTGCTCGGACTGTGCATCCAATATCGCCTGAGCTTTAATTTCGCGCATTTCTTTTAAAATTTGCTCGCTTTCGTCCTTAGCGCGGCGGATGATCTGTGCGGCTTCCTCCTGAGCGCGCTTTTTCACCCGTTCGTTATTTTCCGCCAATTTCGCGCGCTCACTGCGTAGTTTAGCTAACTCCGCCTCTGCCAAGCGCAAATTCTCCTCGGCCTCTTGGTGTTTTTTCTCCGCTAAAATATTGCTGCTTTCCAACGACTGGATCAAATCCGTCACGTCGTGCTCTTCTTGGGAAACATAGCTGCGCGCGTGATTGATGATTGACTGCTTTAATCCCAAGCGCGAAGCGATATTTAAAGCATTACTTTTCCCGGGCACGCCCACCATCAAGCGATAGGTCGGACGCAGCGTTTCAATGTCAAACTCCACACTGGCATTTTCCACTCCGGGCTCATTAAAAGCGTAGGTTTTTAAATCGCCGTAATGTGTAGTCGCGATAATTTTTGCGTCCAGCGATTTTAAATATTCCAAGACCGCCATCGCTAAAGCCGCGCCCTCGCTCGGGTCAGTGCCCGCGCCTAACTCGTCCAAAAGCACCAATGATTTATTATTGACCTCGTCCAATATTTTGATAATGTTGGTAATGTGCGAGGAAAACGTACTCAACGACTGCTCGATACTCTGCTCATCGCCGATATCGGCATAAACGCCCTTAAAAATACCCATCGCACTGCCGACCTCGCAGGGTAAATGCAAGCCTGCTTGGTGCATCAGCACAAAAAGCCCCGCTGTTTTTAAGGTCACCGTCTTACCGCCGGTATTAGGTCCTGTGACGACTATTACCGTATAATCCAAGCCTAAATTCACGCTTAAAGGCACCACTTTATCCTTCGCAATCAAAGGATGACGTCCTTTCACGATTTTAAACGCCGGTTTATCCAGCATTTTCGGCGAGATCGCGTCCATCTTTTCACTCAAGCGCGCCTTGGCAAAGATAAAGTCGATCTCGGTCAAAACTTCCAAATTGCTCCTGATATCCTCGACATACGGCGCGATTTTCGTACTTAATTCCTCTAAGATACGAATAACTTCGTCGCGCTCGGCTAACTGCGTTTTGCGCAGCTCGTTATTAATCTCCACTACAGCCAATGGTTCGATAAATAAAGTCGCTCCGCTGGCTGACTGGTCGTGGACGATGCCGGGGATCTGCGAGCGATACTCCTGCTTTACCGGGACGACGTATCTTTCGGAGCGGATCGTCACTAAATTATCCTGCAGGCACTTCTGCGCCGTCTCACTGCGCAAAAGATTGTCCAGCTTTTCTTTAATGCGCCCGCGCAAAGTATTCATCTTGCGCCTGAGATTAAAAAGCGTATTGGAAGCACTGTCGCGCACCATGCCCTCAGGCGCGATCGTCGAATCGATCGTTTTCTCCAAATGTTCGAGCGCTGTCAAGCGCCCGCCCCAGCCGCTTAAATGCGGCGTTTCATAGTTTTTCTTGCGCTCGGACAAAAAGACGCGCAAACGTCTGGAGGCACGCAACACATCCATGATTTGCAAAAACTCGAACTCCTCCGGCATGCCGCCGATTTCGATTTTGCGCAAAACATTACGGATATCGATGATTCCGCCTAAAGGAATATTGGGCTCCATGCGGCGCATCAAAACACCCTCGCTCGTCTCCTCCTGCCACATCTCCACTATTTTTCGCTCAGTGACAGGCTTTAATTCGCGCGCCTTTTCCTTGGTTAAATCAGCCGAGCACTCATTGACTAAAAGGTCTATAATTTTTTCATATTCCAATTTAGCATAAGTATTTTCGTTCATTCTTCTTTTTTACTCCTTAATCAGACTCCGCGATAGAAATGCCCGTAGGTCGCCTCCTCATCCGAAAGCGCCTCATCGGTCGTCTTTGGCATATTTTCTTTTTTCTCCAAAGCTGTTAAAGCGTTTTTGTAACCATTTACTACCGCGCTTATCCATTCGGCGCTTTGGAAATCTGCCATGATTCGCAGATAGTCCATTTCCAAAGCGGCTATCTGCGCAAAGCGCTTGTAAGTATTCAAAGTCTTGCTGTTATAAATATACATCCGACAATTTTCGTCGCATAAAAGCGGAAATTCCGCGTTCATGCGGTCTTTTAGGGCGTATGCTGCCTTGGCACAGCTTGCGCTGTCACACGGCACTTGCGCAGATTTGCCTGCTATAGCACCGATCGCACAGTAATTGCTCATCATCAGCGGGAAATTGCCGTGGATAATGCACTCAAGCGGTACATTGCCCAAATAAGACATCTCGCCTATCTCCTGCAAATTCATTTCCGGCGACAGACATACCCGATCTACGCCCTCATCCATGAAAAATTTCACCGCCGGATCGTTATATACATTGAAAAGATAATCGACGGCAATATTTTCTATGCCTATCTCTTTTGCTAAATATAATCCGCCCAGATCCGCGGCATAAACTCCGTCAGCGCCACTTTCTTTAGCAATAATCATACGTTTTTTGAGCACTTCGCTTTCCGCGCCCTGGTGCAGATTGGCAAAGGAAAGCCAGACTTGCTTTTTATTTTCATGAGCATACGCGACCGCCGCTTGGATATCCTCAGCCGTAAAGCCAATTTTGCCGCGGAAATTGTGCCATTTGGCGATCAAAACATCAGCTCCGGCATCAGCTGCCGCCTTTAGAGCTGCCAAATCACTTACCTCTACGGAAATTTTGCTTGTCGTATAGCCCAAAACCTGCGGCGGGATCGTCGCCAAAAAATCCTCCGCCTCCGCTAAATAGTCCTCTTTGGTATAATCCTCGGCAAAAAATTCTTTCTCCAAAGCTATACTTTGCGCGTCTATCTCCTCCAAAACTTCGCGGCGGAGTTTATTTAGCTCGCTTGCAGGTAACATCAATCCTTCATCAATCGTAATTTCTAACTCACCCAGCGCATATCCGCTGCCGCCCAAGCGCGCCAGTTGCTTTTTCACGCTTTCTTTATCCGACGGGTGCTTCTGCGCCGCGACGGCTAAAAATTCGCTTTCACGCTCAGCATAGTTTCCGTCTTGAGCAATCGCCATTAGTTTTAGTGGCTCGCCCAAATGCGCCGTAAAGTAAAAATCGACATTTTTTAATTCCTCAGCCGTATTTTTGCCCGCATTTTTATAGCTCTCTTGTGCTTTGGCAAGCAAGGACTGCTTAGCGGTGAGATAAAGCTTACTGCCTACCGGCAGCGTTTTCACCGCCTCCCAATAAGCCAAATCTCCTTTTTTCGCCGCTTCAGCCTTTTTAGCACCGATACGCATTTCTTGCACCTTGCCCGACTCCTGATTTTTATTAGGCAAAATCGCCAGATAACCGTCGCCGTTTGCTAAATCGGTGCTTAATTTCACATTTTTGCGTTTCTTCTCATCTGCCACTACTTCGCCCAAAGACACGCCGCGATTGTCCGGGCGCTCATAACTCATCATTTCCCGCCCTTGCTTACTATAATAGTAACCGGTGGTGAAATCGCGGTTAAATATCTGGCGCAGATCAGCCTTATCCTGCGCGCTCACCCGGAAATTATCCGCATAATAGCCGTCGATCGCCCGTCTGTAAGCACCTACGACCGTCGCCACATATTCCGGGCGCTTCATACGACCCTCGATTTTTAGCGAATTAACGCCTGCGCGAATAAGATCAGGCAGTTTTTCTATCATATTCAAATCTTTCGGCGACAAAAGATATTTGCCGTTATTAGCCACTTCCTCGCCGTTTTTCAGTAACGTATAGGGCAAGCGGCACGGCTGCGCACACAAGCCGCGATTACCGCTGCGCCCGCCGATAAAGCTGCTGAATAAACATCTGCCCGAAAAACCCACGCATAGCGCCCCATGAACAAATGTTTCCAATTCTATTTCGCAGCTTTCGCGAATTTTTCGTATTTCTGCCAGGGAGCACTCGCGTGCTAAAACAGCGCGCTTAAAGCCCAAATCCTCTAAATATTTGACTCCCTGCCAATTATGCACAGCCATCTGCGTACTGGCATGTAACGACAGCTCAGGCAGCGTTTCTTTTAAAATCTCCACTACTCCCAGATCCTGTACGATCACGCCGTCAACACCGCACGCCGCCACCTCATAAATATAATCCAGCAACTCTATAATTTCATGATTGCCAACCAAGGTATTTAAGGTCAAAAGTGCTCGGCTGCCTTTTTTGTGCAGATAGCTTACCGCCTCGTTCATTTCTTCTATAGTGAAATTAGCGGCGTTTTGGCGGGCGTTAAACATCTGACCGCCGAAATATACGGCGTCAGCTCCGTTTTCTGCCGCCGCATACAAAGCCTCCAAGCTCCCTGCCGGGGCTAAAAGTTCTATTTTAGACATAATTTTCTCCTTAATTATTTTCCAATGTCAGGCTTAAATCTTCCCATTTTTCATATAAAAGCGGAATCTCTGCTTCCAGCGTATGATATTCATTTACCAAAGCCTTGCCGCTTTCTTCGTCCTGATAGCTGCCCGACTGCCCTAATTCCTCGGAAAGCACGGCCAAGCGCTCCTCCTTTTGGGCAATCTCCTCCTCAATAGCGGCAATTTCTGCCTTAATTTTTGCTTTATTGATCTTGGGCGCTGTTTTTTCCGCTGCTTTTTTCTTAACCTTTGCCGCAGCCTCAGCTTCTTTTTCTAATCTGATCCGCTCCAATTCCGCTTTTTTCTCGCGATAATACGAATAATTTCCCAAATAATCGTTTATTGTACCGTTTTCCAATTCCAAAATGCGTTCGCAGACTTTATCCAACAAATAGCGGTCATGGGAGACGACCAAAACCGTCCCGTTAAAGTCATCGAGCAAATTTTCCACGATATTTTTCGAGTCAATATCCAAATGGTTGGTCGGCTCGTCCATGATGATGAAATTCGGCTCGTCTAAAATTATTTTTAAAAGGGCAATGCGCGCCCGCTCACCGCCGGATAAATCTCCGACGATTTTATACACGTCCTCCCCAGTGAAAAGCACCCGCGCCAATAAATCGCGCGCTTCGTTTAAATTGACATCATAATTGCGAAAAATCTCGTCTAACACCGTATTTTTTAAGTTCAATCCACGATGCTCCTGATCGTAATAAGCCACCTTGACGCGCGCTCCCGTTTCCGCTGAGCCCGCTAAAGGCGAAATTTGCCCCAAAATTATCTTTAAAATCGTACTTTTGCCGGTGCCGTTCGCCCCGATAAGCCCCACCTTTTCATGCTGATAAATAGTAAAATTAAGATCGCGGAAAAGCTCGCGCTCGCCGTATCTCATGCCCAAATTCTGCACTTTTAAGACGATATCACCGCTTTGCGCCGCATCATTTAGGCTCAAATTCATCGTTTTATTAAAAGCGACATTGTCCAAACGCTCGACTCGCTCCAATTTTTTCTGTCTGCCGCGCGCCTGCTTGGATTTAATTCCCGCTTTATAGCGGCGGATATACTCCTCGGTGCGGGTGATCTCCGCCTGCTGTTTGTTGTATGCGCGCATCTGCGCCAGCTCCGCCTCAGCTTTTAAGACCGTATAGCGCGTGTAATTGCCATTATAGCTGTGCATGGTATGATGATTTATCTCAAAAACCTTGGTCACAACCTGATCGAGGAAATAGCGATCATGGGAAATGATAAAAACCGCGCCTTTATAATTGCGCAGGAAATTTTCCAGCCACTCGAGCGCATCCAAATCCAAATGGTTCGTCGGCTCGTCCAACAACAGCAAATCAGGCTCGCGCACCAAAAGCCGCGCCAAAGTTACGCGCGTTTTCTCGCCGCCGGAAAAATTATAAACTTTGCGTGAAAAATCCGCATCGTTAAAGCCTAAGCCTTTGATGATGCCTTTCGCCTTGCTCTCGGCGCTGAAGCCGCCTAAATCCTCGTATTTATGAGTAAGCGCGGCATAATCCTCCAACAATTTTTCCAATTTTTCATCCTGCGCCTCGCTCATCGCCATTTCCATCGCGCGCAACTCATCGCGCAAGACAAATATATCGCTGAACATTTCCAATACTGCGTCTAACAGCGTAACCTCCTCGCCAAACTGCGGCATTTGCTCCAAATAGCCCATAGTGTGCTTTTGGCTCAGCATTAATTGACCAGAGTCAAAATTTTCCTCACCGACAATGCAGCGAAAAAGCGTGGATTTACCGGCACCGTTTGGTCCGACTAAAGCCACTTTTTCATTTTCTTGTATATAAAAATCGACATTTTGAAAAATCAAATCTGTCACATAATATTTGCTTAATCCTTTGCCTTGTAATATAATCATCGGTTCACCTTCTTTATCTTGTATCTTTTATCATACCAAAATTTTAAATTAAAATAAAGTGGTTTTTCATTATTTCCGTGATTTTTGCAAAAAAACTGCCTATGTTTGAAAACATAGGCAGTTTAAAAGAAATTTTAATTCACATTTTACAGCAATTTACTGGCAGGGAGAACCGTAGCTGTAGAATCAAACTCGCGCGGATCACATATAAGCGTATGCTCAGGATCTGCCTGCAAATTTATAAACATATCACCAGACATAGTTATGCCGAACAAGTCTACTTCTCCAGCTACATACAGATAATCCGTCGTACTACTCAAGTAGGCCAATACTGTATATCCCGAGTACAGAATATTATATTTTTCCATATCTCCGAAATTGTCCAAGCTATACTCGATATATATTTCTCCATTGTCAGCTTCGTAGCAACCTTCTTCTTGATTGTATTTGAAAGCATTATCACCTAAAGAAGTAGCATAATCTCGTAACTGATTATCATAATAGACGTAATCGTCTATGCTGTCAAGCTCTTTATTGGCCAAATTATTTACTAAATATTCATGCACGGTTGTCGCAGTATTTTCATTATTAAACGTCCCCTCAAGTATACTGACAAGATCATATCCCAATAAATCTATTGAGCTTTGCTTATCAAGCTCAATCCAGACATTAGTGTCCCGATCCACACCCATTTGCTCATTCAGCTCGGGAGAGGAAATATAAAGCAGACCTGTTTCTTTACTGTACGAAATCGCTACTTCAAGCTCATCACTGCCCAATACCTCATCTTGCTGATAGTCGTCTGCTAAATACCCCATCAGCTCAGCATAATAATCGTCATCATAAGCCATCGTGTAAGCATATATACCTACATTTGGCTCATAGCTGCCGCTTATATCCATATCAATCTCCGAAAAACTCGCTTTCTCATCTTCGTATGCCGGTATTGCCAGCAAAACAGCACCGGTAGCGTCAAAATTGACCAAATTGCCGTTTAATTCAGGATGCATATTGAGCATCTTTTGAATATAGGTAAACTGACCCTCGTATTTTTTCGCCAATTTATCGGTATCTATCATAACTACGGCTTTATTTTCACTATCCCAGCCGATATTATAGCCCAGCGCCTCGCCAGCAAATCGCACCGACAGCATCGTCCTGCCGTTTGCGATATACGGCGCGGCAGAGGTATTCACCATGCGGCTTGAGCCGTTTTCTTTTATCACCATTGCTTTTTGCCCGCCGGTAAACTCCACCGTGCGCCCGTTTTTCGCCGCGCTGATGATGCCTGTATTTTTATCCCAAGAAACTTCTGCACCTAAGGTTTCAAACAAACTGCGAAACGGCAGATACACTCTTCCGTCCTTTAAAATCGGTGCGGCATTATCCTTTAGAGTAATAAACTCTCCGTCTAATTGGATTTTGACAGCGTTACTCGTCTCAGCCGCCACCGCTGTCAGCGATAAACTCCCGACAATCAAGACAGCCGCTAAAGCTGCACTGATAATTTGTTTCAAGCATTTCATTATCATCTCTCCTTATATAATAAATTCTTGACATTATTTTATCACATATTTTGTATAATTGCAACAGTTTTTGGCAAATATTTTCTTTATTTTTCATGATTTTACTTTTTTACGCTGATTTGACACAAAAAAAGACCGCCCTGTTAAGAGCGGTCTAATGTTAATCTTTCAAACTACATCAAAGGAATAATGGTAGCATTAGGATTGGTTAAAAGCGGATTGGTCTTTAATTCTTTCACATCGCTTACTTTGTAATTCATATTCATATCCATCGACATATTGAAGCCGTAATCATTGATTTCAAAGGTAAAATATGTTCTGTCTTTAGTGCCCTGCATCAAAATATCCAGATTATCCTCGTTTATCTGCATCAGATAATTGTCAATATTTCCTTGGCTGTCTGCGTGGAAATCCAAGCTGATTCCGGCGGCGCTTGCCTGGTAGCGATTATACTGCGCGTCGTATTTAAAAGCTTTGTCGCTGAAATTGTCTTTCACCATATTGAGCAGTTCGGCAAAATCAGCATAGTCATTTACGCTGTCCATATCGACATTATTTAGCATATAGACGATATAATCATGCACATTATCAATCCCGTTTTTTCCCTCTTTTAAGGCATTTTTCAAAACCGCGATATCCTCTGCGGTCATAACGCTTTTTAAATCAATGCTGAAATAAGCGTCCGCATCGGCATTCATCCCCATAGCAGTGTTTAAAAGCGGGCATTTCATGTAAACGACAAAATTATCCATATCGCACAAAATATCCATGCTGATTTTTTCCCCGTTAAACGCACGGGACTGACTGTAGCCTTTAGCCAAAAGTTGCTTTAATTGCGAAATAGAATTACCGTCGGTCATCGTCATATCCATCGCCATATTGCCGTCGGCAGTGCTGGTGCCGTTAAACTCCATATGAAACTCGTAGAAAGTTTTCTCGGCATCTTCGCTTTCATCCATCAATAAGAAATTGCTGGTCGCAGTATACTCTAACGATTTGCCCTGGTACTCCTTATTCATATTCAACAATTTTTCCAAATAGGTAAACTGCCCGTCGTATTGCGCCGCTAATTTCTCCGCATCCATCATAACCACGGTTTTATTGGTGCTGTCCCAGCCGATATTATAGCCGAGCGCCTCGCCGGCAAAGCGCACCGGGATCATCGTCTTACCGTTTTCAATATACGGCGCGGCAGAGGTATTGACTATGCGGCTCGTATTGTTTTCTTTAATCACTACGGACGGCTGATTGCCGATAAACTCGACTTCGCGGCCGTCTTTCACTGCGGAAATAATGCCGCTTGATTGATCCCACTCGACCTCAGCGCCTAATGTTTCAAACAAACTGCGGAAAGGCAAATATACTCTTCCGTTATTTATCACAGGCTCTGCGTCGTTAACTAATGTAATCATCTGCCCATCTAACTGCACGCCGATAGATTTTTCTGCTTGCGGCGCTGCCAAAGCGGCAGTAGAAAAACTGCCCAGCATTAAAGTACCTGCCAAAACGGCACTGATTTTTTTCTTCATACTTTTCATCGTCTTCACTCCTTAAATTAGTAGGAAAATTACTAAAACTTATTTTTTATTTTAGCATATTTTCAGACATGCCGCAATATATTTTTCTCACAAATCGACATTTTCATTTTTTCTAAATATCCTTAAACTGTGCTCGGCTATTCCTCCTAATAAAACTATCCCCGCATAGCCGCACAAAGGATAGATTACTCCGATCAAACCGCTGAAGCTCAATATTGAGCCAAAAGCCGTAAAAATCGCTAAAATCACGACGCTTAAATATTTATGCGGCCATTTTTTCCGCACGCATTCCTTTAGAGCCACCATCGCTCCCAGCGCCGAGGCGCTCATCGCCGAAAATAATAACGCCGCGTATACCACTCCCCACCCGTCACCTAAATAAGCCGCCAGATAAAGCATCGGCAGCTCTTTTTGCGCAGCTATAGGCACTCTCGCCAAAGCTTGCAATTCGAAAAAAGCGATTGCTCCCAAAACAGCTGTCCCTATCGCCGCCGCCCTCACCAAAGTCCCCTTTTGCAGCATCGGCTGAAACGGCGCCAGCATACCTAAAGCGCCAAAAATATTATGCGCCGCAAAAAGTATTGCCCCTACCTGCCAATTCGGCAAAAGCGGATTAAAATTTCCTCTTACGCTTATTTCCTGCGCAGGCAACTTAAATATAAGCAAACTCACGCCGACTGCCGCTATTGCCAGAACAGGCACGATAAATGTAAAAACCCCTGCCGCACCTTTCGCTCCGCTTAATGCCGCAGCAGCGCACAAAAAGCAAAAAAGCACTGCCGTTATTTTCGCGGACATTCCCCACATTTGCTCTGCCAATGCCCCGATCCCTGAAGCCATAACGATAATTACCGCGTATAAAAAGAGCGGCATCAGAATATTTAGTCCTTTCTTCAGCCAAATATGATTCGCGCTAAAAACTATCTCCACCGTATTGTCGCAATTGGTCGCAAACATGAGTCGCAAAAATAAACAGCCGAAAATAAATATCATACAGAGTGTTAAGACAAGCCCTTTACCCCACGACGCGCCGAAAGTACCGAAAAACTGCCACAATTCCTGCCCGGACATATAGCCTGCACCTAAAAAACACCCTGCGAAGCTCGTTCCTAATTGCCATGCGCTTAACTTTTTTGGCATCCCTCTCCCCTGCCTTCTCCCCAAAATAACGTTTTTTCACGCGATAAAGCCTTTTTTAATTATCTTATGAAATATTTATAGCTGGTAGACGCCCGAAACCCTTTATTTTTTTTGTCAAACATGATAAAATAGAGGAAATTTTTCTAGGGAGTTGATTTTTGATGAATCCTATCGCCTTTACTCTTGGGCCTTTAACTGTACGCTGGTATGGGCTGTTGATATCTTCGGCGATGCTCATAGGCTATTTCGGAGCCAATCATTATGTGAAAAAGCAGGGCTTGGATCAGGATAATTTTTTAAGCGTGATTCTCTGGACAATTATCATCGGCGTTTTGGGCGCCAGAGCTTACTATGTCATTTTCAATTTAAGCTATTATAGCGCTCATCCGTCGGAAATCATCGCTATTTGGCACGGTGGATTAGCTATTCACGGCGGTATATTAGGTGGATTGATCGCTGGCTATTTGTCCTGCCGCCACTACAAGCTTGATTTCTGGCAGACTGCCGACATCATCAGTCCCTGGGTCGCTTTGGCGCAGGCTATCGGCCGCTGGGGCAACTTTTTCAACCAAGAAGCCTACGGCTACGCTGTTGATCCCAATGTCGTCCCCTGGGCGATGTATATTGACGGCGCTTACCGTCATCCGACCTTTCTCTACGAATCCATCTGGGATTTGTGCACCTTTATGCTCTTGATGTATCTAAATCGCAAATCCTCCCTCAAACAAGGCGAAAGCTTTTTAGCCTACCTCATTTCCTACTCGGCGATACGCTTTTTCATCGAGACTTTGCGTACCGACAGTTTAATGCTAGGGTCTTTACGCATGGCGCAGGTCATGAGCGTCGTGTTAATCATTATCGCCGTCTCGCTCATCATTTACCGTCGGCATAAAAATTTAGCCAAGGAACGTACTTGGCTGAACAAAGAATAAACGTATAATTTCCGCATCCGTGGGAGATACTACCAATACCGCATAAATCACACGAAAAGGGTTGGTATGTATGCAAAGCTTTTTCTCCCGCGGGCGCGGAATTTTTCTTTTAGCGACGTTACTTATATCTATTGGCGCAGGCTACAGTTTAATGAATGATCAGCCTGCCAATGAAGAGCAACCCGTCACTCCGACGCTTGATTTGATCGAGCCGTATCATTTCAGCTTTTGGGAAAGCTATGCTTTATGCGAGGAGTATAATTTAGGCTGCAAACCTGTAAGCATCGCCATGGAAATGCCTGCGGAATTTTTACAAATGAATATCGAAAATTTGCGCGAACTTTATCCTCAGCCCGCCTGGCTCGTCCTCGAGGACGGCAAAGAAGTAAGCATCACGCGCTTATTGGATGGCTTGTGCGCGGAGCACAAAAAAATTATGCATTTAGGCGTAAACCAAAGCGGCGAATATTTGACTATCTGCTATGGTCCTGCCAAAGTAAGCAGCTTAGGCGGAGTCTATCTCGTCAGCGATATCCCGCTTATAAGCCTCACGGCAGAGGAGCAGGACAAAGTTTTGCACGGTGCTTACGAAAGCAGCAGCTATGAAGAATTGCAAGGCATCCTTGACAGTTTCAGCGAAAGTTATTAAAAAAGAGTATCCTAAAAGGATACTCTTTTTTGTGGAACCAATCTGTATGTAAAAAAGCAAAGCAAATAATCTATGTAAACTCTCCACAATCTTTCCTACGTTATGTTTGCTTGCTTTCATCATGCTTATCGGCACATACATTTGTCTTGCTATCCAGCTCGGATTGCGCCAAACGATGCAGCTCCGCGATAAAAATACGCTGATTTTCCTCACTCAATCTGCGTAAAATTTCAATAGTTTCCGCCAATTTGTCATCCATTATCATGCGCCTCCTTTTTATTATTTATGTGATATTATTATATCATAATGTTATATTTTGTCAATATTTTTCGTCCAATCTTTTGTATATTCTTGATTTATCCCGATTTTTATGGTAATCTATTATTTGCAAAATATAAAAAGAGGTGACAAAATGACTGCACGCTTAAAACTTTTACGCAAGAAAATGAAGCTGACTCAAGCTGAATTTGCTAAATATCTCGGCATCACTCAGACAGCCTATTCGATGATCGAAAACGGCTATCGTCCTTTGTCGCCAAAATATATCAAGGTCATCTGTTCCAGTTTCAATGTCTCCGAGCAATGGTTAACCGAAGGCAAAGGAGAAATGTTTCACTCCTCTCCCTATGAAAAGGAACTTTTGAACATCTACAGTTATTTAACTCCCGTCTCCCAGCAGTATCTGCTCATGATGGCGAAAGAGCTTTTGAAAACGCAGGAGGCTTTAATCAAATCTGCCGGCAACCAGCAGTAATTGTCCATAGTGCCAATTTAAGCATGTTTTACTCATGCTCATTTTTTATAATTTTTTGTGTATTGCAGTAGATACTTGCTTTATAACCTCAAAATGCAAACGAGGTGACTGAAAAGCCGTGCGGCAAGCGGTTGAAGCTTGCGAGCGAAGCGAGCAGGTAAGCGTCGTAAACGAGGCGCATCGTGCCGAGTGCCGACGGGGTGATTGTTAAGAGGGTTAGGGGGAAAATCGGTCCCCCCTAACCCTCTTAACAAAAAAGATTTTTTATTATCCCTTATTTTTATTATACCCGCAATCATTTGCCAAATGGTATCTTTTCAAGCGACATTTCGGCATTTCCCTACTTTTTTAATTTCCCAATACTAACGCAAAAAACATGCCCACTGATTGCAGGCATGTTTTTTTGCGATTATTTTGCCGTAATGATTATTTTTTGCGTATCTTTAAGCCACTCGACCTCTGCGCTCAAACTCTCACAAATAAAGCGCAAAGGCAGATATGTCCTACTGTCAGTGATAAAGGCTGCGCTGTCCAGCTCGATCTTTTCACCGTTCAGATAGGCTGTAGTGCTGTCAATTGTAATAAGCATATTGACGGCTTTACCGTCTATTTCACCGATAATCGTCACGCCTTTAGTTTCTTCATTCCAGCAAACTTTAGCGCCCAATGCCTCCGCGACAAATCTCGCCGGAAGCATCGTGCGACCGTTTACGATCACAGGAGCGACATCATTATGCACCGTCTTGCCGAAAACTGCAGCACTCTTTTCGCCGATAGTCATAATAATTTGCTTATCCGCGCTCGCTTCCGTTTTCGTCCATTTCGCGTAAAGCGTCAAATCATAGCTGATCGGCGTGTTAAAGTTAAACTTTTTGGTGTACTTTTGGTCGGTATACCAACCATGGAAAGTATAGCCCTCTTTTTGAGGATCGGCAGGCTTCGCGGCAAAGCCGTTTTTCGCCACCGTCTGCACCAACCCTGTGTCAAAGCTCACTGTGCAGTTATCATTGCTGCCGCCTGCGATAGAGGAATCATAGACCGTCACTTCAATATCCGTTTCTATCTCCGTGTAATTTTTATCCTCAGGCGTAAAGACGACCGTTTTGGCAAATTTACCGAGTTTGCTCATTTTTTCCGTACCGTCTCTCCACGTCCAAACGCCGCTTAATTCGCTATTGTTTAAGCCCAAAACTTTGCCGCCCGTAAGCTTGGACTGAGATAATGTTTTGTTTCTGCTTATCTTACTCGAGGTGGGGTTCTCGCTAATGGTAGGGGTTGCTTGGTTGATGGTGAAATGTTTGATTTCTTCCGCGCCTTTATAATTATTCGTCTCCGTCACATAGGCTTTGATTTGATAGCTGCCTGCATTTGTTGGTTGCTCGGCTGTCCAATTCTGTCCGTCGGTGGAATACACAAACTCTACCTCGCCGAATTGAGCTCCCGCTGTGGGATCTTTTGCAGCCTCGCCGTACGCCCAAGAACTCGAGAAGTAAAACCAATCAATTTCATTGTCTGCTTGCTTGATGGTAAGTCCGTTCGGAATTTCTTTTTCGTAGGCGTAAACATTGTTTCCGCCAGCATAGGTCAAACGCACATCGTAAGAGCCTACAAATGTGGGGTCGGTGGTGGTGTAACTCTCGTCTGTTCCGCTTGCTCTATACTCTACTGTTAAGTCAATACTGCTCGGATATAAATCTTTAATCACAAATTTTTGCCCAAAGCCGCCGTTATAATCATAACTTTGCGGATCAGTATTAACGCGCACCTCGGTCTGCGCCTGCTCGTTTAGGTTTAAAGAAACCTTGCTGCTGTATTTTAATCGCGGCAGTTCGCCTTTTTCTGTCGGCAGCGTCCAAATATTCCTATCAAATCCGCTCCATGTGAACTCGGTGCCGTCATCTTTATAAAGCTTACCGTCTTTGATGATGAGATCTGCGCCGTTAGCCTGATTTGCACCTTTATCGGTCGTGACCTCTGCGCCGTTTACTTTCATACTTTGCAAAGCATAATTGTTTTCTTTCGTAGATAATTCTTCACAAGATATGCGTTTGGCGGTTTCGGCGTTAAGCTCACTGTTTAAAGCAACGCAATTCCTTACTATATATGTCGCACCGACTATACCGGAGCTTTTCGCCGTATTGGAGTCTGAAT
>QAKL01000136.1 GCA_003343815.1 Clostridiales bacterium | reverse complement strand
GCATCAGCGGTGCTGCTCTGGACTTCCGAGATCAGCTCCACCAGCGCGTCCACGTCCTCGGCGGCATACTGCGTGCAGAGCGCGTCATATTCGATTTGATTTCTGACGCTCTCTTTCAAACTCCATCGCTCGATCAATCTCCCACCATCTCCCGGCGGTTTTGCAGGAGAGATAGATGGATCAGGATAGCTAGAATCAGGATAATTATTATCAGGATAACTTGCTTCCCGTTTTGGGAAGTCTTGACTTCCCAAAAGCGGAAGTCTGGAAGTTTGTTTTTGGGAAGTCTGCATTTCCGAATCCGGGAAGTCTGAAATAGGCGCAGAAAGGGGAGCTTCTGGCACATCGGTCGTGGCGAATTTTTTGACGTAAATCTTTGCCGGACGGCCTTGCCCCTGCTTCACGCGCTCGATCAGGCCAAAGCCTGTCTTGCCCGTGTCCAGCTCGGCCAGCAGCCGAACGGCCTTATTGTGTCCGCACATGAGGTCAGTTTGAATTTCGTCGAGCGTGTAGTAGATGTAGACGCGCCCCAAATCGTCATACCAGCCGTGTTTGGCGGATAGCCCCATGCGGTCGAGCATCAGGCCATACAGCAGCTTCGCGTCGGTGGAGAGCGTCTTGAATTTCTTGCTGCGTACCAACAATCTTGGAATCCGGAAGTAACTGAACTGCTCGGATTCTTCGCCGTAGAAATAATCTGATACGATAACCGCCTCCATATTACGCCTCCCTTTTCTTCTTTTCGCCATTTTTCTATTTTTTCCAACTTTTTTATATATTTTAATTCCCAATTAAATGGATAGTTTACAATTTGTAATTATTACACATTCCGAAATTAGTACACAAAAAACGCTAATTTTCAAGAAAATTAGCGTTTTTATATGTAGGAAGTTGGTTTTTCTTTGTTTATTGTTTTGGAGCGCCTACCTCAGAGGCGGCTTCCATCTTGAACTTGTCCATTGCGTCGCGGGCTTCCGGGACGTTGATGTTGGAAGAATTACGGTTCGTCATGTTGTTGCATCTCCTTGTTTGTTTTCGGGAAATCATCTCTCGATTTCCTTCACCCGTAGTTTTTCCGCCTCCGCGCCCATTATGAATGCCAATTCGCGGCGGGAATTCCAGAAAAAACGGGGTCCGTACAAAAGGCACTGCGGTGGGATGCAGATCACACACAGGACGATATTCAGAACAGGCCGCACTGACGCAGGATGGGTCGAAGCGGTCGTCGGTGTCATCGTCGTTACACTAGCTGACCATACCGAGCAGATATTATGTTGTAATTATTGATATTTTGCACTATAATAAAAAATGGAATCGAGTTTTGTCCGATCAGAAATGCGAAACAAGGGATCGAAAGGAGACATCCATGCTACAGCCCAATAGAGAGAGCTTAGAGGTCACCATAAATAAGATTAAAAAGAATGAGATCCTCCTTCCAGACTTTCAGAGGCAGTTCGTTTGGAAAGAAGAAGAAATGCAGCATAAACTAGTTGCCTCTGTCCTGACCAAAATGCCGATCGGCAGTATTCTGCTCTTAAAATCAAAAGACGCGCACGATTATTCGTGCAAGCCTTTAGGCGCAAAGGATCCCATCCCGTCCGAGCAGCTGCCAAGTGGGGCTGTAGAGTTTTTATTGGATGGCCAGCAACGGATGACCGTGCTCGCCAATGTCTTTTCCGACGCGATTTTCCAATTAACGCCACAAAGCAACAATCTGATTGCTCCGAGCGCGCTGAAGCGTCGATTCTATCTTGCAGTTCCGAAATATGGGAACGACGCTTTTCCGGATCTATTTGGTCTACATAGCCTATCGTTTCCTATGCGGACTCCGGATTCCGATGAGCCCGAATTTCTAACGCAGGACATCCTGCCGTTTATTCGGGTAGTCCCCTTCAATGTTAAGAGAGATAATGGGAAGTGCTATAATCCGTACAGCAGACCCATTCCCAGAATGCTGAGTGAACTCGAAACGTATTGCCCAAGTGTTGAGGACGGGTGGTCCTATATCCCGCTATATCTGCTTGTAGAAAACGAGACAATCAGCCTGAATCATACGACACTGAACAATATTATTGTATCGATCGCCAAAAGCGTATCAACGGCAAAACAATTGACCTTGAACGAAATGCTCAACGCTGGACAGATCAATAACGCACGAACGTACATCACGAATAACCTCGATAAGGATCTTTATAATGGTTATTTTGAGCCCGCATGCTTTGAAGACTCCAGCACCAGTGTTTCAAAAGAATTTACAAAGGTGCTTGAGATCCAGGCAAATACATGGGCATCCAAGATGTTTTCGTACTTGAAATCCTGCATCAGCCAAATCAATTTGAGTCAAATTTCTCTGGAAGAGTCTCAACGCGCACGAGCGATCGATATTTACGAGAACCTGAACCGCGGTGGTGTAAGTCTTGATATTTTCGATCTGATCATGGCGCGTGTCGCCCAAGCTACTCCGGAACCTTTTTATCAGCGGCTGGAGAAGTGTGTTTCTTCCGGCTCCGGATATCCGGCCGCCAATATTTCTTCTGCCGCAGTAAAAAAAGCATTTCAGGCGGTTTCCGCCCAAGGTAATTATCATGCATCCGAGAGTATGCAGTGCTATAATAGCGACAAGAATGAATTTCCAAAGGTCTATTTAGAAACTTTCTTGAATATCCTCTCGCTTATTTGCTACAACGGCTGCCGCGGCTGCTATACCGTAGAGCATCTCAAGCGGCAGCGAAAGCTTAGTTTAACGGCGAAGCAGATCGATTCAACCTGTGAACGTTGTTGTCAGGCAATCGATCGCGCCTGTTTCTTCTTCCAGGCCCGCTGCGGAATCCGGACATTGAAAGAAGTCAATTACACATTGATGGTTCCTATTGTAGGCTATATTTTGGACCGGGACGCATGCTATACCGGTGAAAACAGCAGCGCGGTCTTTGATTTGCTGGAAGCCTGGTATTGGTCAAGCATTTTTTCCGGTGCATACGATAAAGACCAGAACCAGGTGATGATCAATGATCTGAACCGATTGATTGCAAACACAGACGCGATTGTCGCCGGAGACGCACCGGATACGACGTGGATTGCAACGCGCAAAGATGATATTATGGGCGTAAAAGGGTTTTCTGACGTTGATTTCTTAATGCTGTCCGGTGCAGCGAATGATGAGTATCCCAAGACTGTATTGGGCAATACGATCTGCCAATATTTCCTTGCCGAGGGCTATGAAGATCTGAGTCTTGATGCAGCCGGACACACCGTACAGCTCACCGTCTTTTCCGAGTATGCGGCAACGCTGCAGGTCCATCATGTGATCCCGTTAGGTTCCACAGGGAGCATCCTGAGTTCAACAAAATCGATCCGCAATGATAAGAAACACTATCTGAATTCTCCCCTGAATTTCATGTATATCACAGATCACGCAAATCACAGTATCTCTAATAAATCTCTTGCAGAATACACGCAAATGATCCCAACAAGTGCAGGTTTGAACGCTGTAGGTTTTGTCGGGGCAAATATTGACGCCGCAGCAACTGACGATATGCGAAAGGCCATTCTTATAAACAGGCATGCTGCGATCGCGCAGAAAATCAAGCACCATATCAATATTCTTCTCCCCTAAGGACAGTTTGAGCGCGGCTGAAACCATGTGTTTCAGCCGCGCTTTTGCTTATAGAGTTGTCGGGTCAGCTTGCCTTCCGATGAGGAAGCAGTTCCCTGATCCCGCTCTTGAACTGGCAGTAGGGACAAGAGAGCATCATACCGGCTGGCGAGTCCGGGTGGATGATATTCAGGAGGTGCACTCCGTTGTTCTTACAATCATGCCACCATTTTGATTCCAGCTCAAAGGCATCCTTTGCCGTGTCTGTGTACGAGAAAATAAAATATGGGCAGTGGTAAAGAAGTCCGTGCGTCAGCAGCCGGGTCTGCAGGCAATGATCCGAGCGGCCCACATATCGGAAGGTAAATCGTCCGTCATCATCATCTCCAAGAATATAGACGCCCGGCCGGTGTTTCTGCACGACAGAACGGATCACATCCGGCGTCATGCGATAAGGTGTCACCTCCATTTACGAACGCGCCTCACGATCATATTCGCTCAGCGCCGTGGCCAACACAGTTCCCCACTGATTACGAAGATTCTCGAAAAAAAGATCATCATGGCCATCACATTTGGATCTGGATTCCGCCTCCGCGTATGCAAACAGCAAAAGCAGGATGGCATTTTTGATATCCTGGCGTTCCTGGCTCCCTTCCATATCTTCTAAATCTCCACAAAGCGGCTGCAGAATCGTCTTGTAAAACGGATGATTGACATTGAGCTTGATGATCGTATTGTTCAGCAGATGGACCGTATCGAACAGGATCGTCTTTGGATAGCTGACAGGTTCGATAGAATACGGCTTCTTCCGGATCTCCTCTTTTTTCTCCTTTCTTTTCTCCGGGTCGTCTCTTTCCTTGCCAAGAGCAGCAGCAGCCAGAGCATCGACCTGCTGCTCGTCTTCAGCCGCAGTCAGGTTCTTTCCTTTCCTGCTCTTAGGAAGAATCGCCCCGGTTTTTGCCATTGTTTCCTCAGCTTTTCCAAAGTTACCCGCACGCTTGCTTGCCTCGGATTTATTTACGTTCCATGTCTCCTGAACCATTTTGCGTGCTGTTTGAACAACGTCTCCGATCACCTCTCTGATCTGGTCTCGCAGATCCGCTGTAGGCTCCGCTCCGCGCTTAATGTACCTGACCTGAAAGTCATGGTCAAGCTCCGGAGGAAATGAAATCTCGCAGCCCCACCAGCGGTCGATCTCCAGCGCCCGTGCCTCGCCTTTTTTACCAGTGATGTAGGGAACATGCCCGTAGAAGACCTCCCGGTCAGCTCTTAGGATCGAGATCCCTTCGTTTCTGTCGATTTTGCGTTTTTTGGCTTCAACGCTTCCGCCGGCGCCCATGGAAGAGCGCCATTCTTCCGGCAGCAGAGACATCCGGATCACCACGTCCGCAGTTTTTCCATCCGATCCCGGGATCTCACGGGCAAGGTGGAATTCACCAAGAGAGGTTGCCTTCGGCTCGATAGCGCCTTCTGTACGGAGCCGCTGCTCATCGAAGATTGTAGGACTCGCCATATACATTGGGTCGTGCAGATAAACGCGCTCTCCATTGATCCTGATCTCCAGTCCCCGTTCGATGAATTTTCGGTAGGTCTGCCCCAGATAGTTGGAGAAATCAACATTGCCCTCGATCCGGTCGCAGTCCTTCAGGATAACGATCGTACCGCTGCTGTTCTCCAGAATGCCGGCAAGGTTCTCAGGCGGTGTCTGCACCACAGGCTCCGGGATGCGGATCAGATTCCCCTTCTGGATATCATCTAAGTCGATGAAGGTGTAGAGGAACGCTTCGTTTGCATTGGTTCTGGAATAGACCTCAATTCGTCTTGCAAGGGAGATGCCGCCCAGAGTCATGCCGACGCCGAAGCGGCCAATTCCGAGTTTGCCGCCATGCGCACGGATCGATTCCCCCAGCGCCAGACATCTGTGCAGCGTGCCCTTATTCATTCCACAGCCATCGTCGACTACCGCGATCTCTGTGATCTTGTCTGTAGCCTTCTTCTTTCCGGTCTTCCGTGCCTTCCCAACAGTTACCATCACGTCGATATGTGCAGCTTTCGCTTCGACGGAATTGTCCACAATCTCACCCAGCCCATTTTGAGCGGAGTAATCATTGTAGCGTAGGGATTCATACATACGGTCGACACGGATCAATGCAACGGGTTCTTCTTGCTGGGTTCTGGTGGAATTCACTTCAAATTTGTTCTCAGTCATCAATATGACCTCCGATAAAAATATTTCGAGTCCTGAAAAAGAAAAAGGCCTTACACGAATGTAAGGTCTCTGGACAACATCATTATCGGATATATGACGACAGGCACGCCACCCTTGAAACAGGAGCAGCGCCATTCTATTCTTCAAGTATATCATCGACAATTCTGCGCTTCTGTTCCCACGGAACTATGCCATGAGACTCTTACAAAACTCGATAATCCATGTATATCACATTTCCTCAAGGATATCAATGCCGTTTTTGTTTTTTTCGTCCATTTTTTCAAAATTCACACTGCCGTCGGCAGCATTCGCGCTGCCGCACATCACGCACAGGACGATTGACTTTCTTCCCGCTCCCCCGCTATACTATTTGCAGAAAGTGATGAACGGCATCGGAGATAGCGGCTGCTATGCGGTCGAGATCGTGTAAGTGTCAACTTTTGAGCGAGGAGAGATCCGGATGAATAAAAAGGTGATCCAGATGGTTCGTTATCTGCAGCGCGATGGAGCTTGGGTTCGCGGAGAACGTCTTTCAGCGCAATTCGGCGTCTCAACCCGTCAGATTCGAAATTACGTTTCTGCGGCGAATACCTCCGGTTGCCTGATCAGTTCTTCCGAAAAGGGATACCGGCTGCTTGACATGAATCCAAGTTTCCGGATGCTGCTCGATGCTGAGGACAACCCGGAATCCCGTCTGAAGCGCCTCTTACTTGTACTTCTGTTCTCCTCAGAACCCGAAGACATCTTTACATTCAGCGAGCAATTCTATGTTTCCGTCCCCACTATGGAAGCAGATCTTCAGAAGCTTCGCCGCGTTCTCCGAGAATACGCATTGGAAATCGTCAGAGAACGTGACCTGGTATGGATATCTGGTGCCGAAAAAAACAAGCGGAGGCTTCTATGCAATTACTGCTATGCAGAGCAGCGGAATGAATACCTCGCAAACCGGACCAGCTTCTTTCCACAGGATGCCGCAAAGGAGATCTCCTTGCGACAGGCTGTACGGGAAAAATTGCTGGAACAAGGGATCTTTGCCAACGACTATTCATTGGGCAATATCGCGCTGTACCTGGCTGTTTCCGCAGAACGCATTTGCGCTGGTTTTCAAGTTGAAGCCAGCGGCCAGCTGATGCCGGATGCCTTTAACCGAATCGACCTGGCTGTGACTGCGCTCGCTGCTTATATGTCGCTTCATTTTTCTCTGTCCCTTTCTGAGGCAGAAACACAGGCCCTGCGAGAGGTTTTGATCCAGCAGGTCAGCCTTCTCGATTACACCAAGATCTCACCTGACAATCTAAATGAATTTGTCGAGGAGAAATACTGCGCCATTACAAGAGAGATCATGGACCAGGTCAAGCAGTTCTATCACATCGAGTGCTTTGACGGAGATTTTTATGTGCGTTTCACGCTGCACATCCGAAATATTTTCACTCGCCAGCAGGGTGGTTTCTTTACCCGCCGGTTTCTGGACGATAGTCTAAAGGTCGCCTATCCGATCGCACATGATATCTCCGTGTTCATTGCCCAGATCCTAAGCAAAAACTACGGTGCAAAGATCTCAGACGATGAGGTGACCTGTATCGCGTTCCACATCTGCAGCTGTGTTTATGACTATAGTAAAAACAGGATCTCTGCCGTTTTTATCTATGAGAGCTATTATGACTTTTTCCGAAAAACGGCGGAGGTCGTGGCTCAGCGCTTTAGTGAAGATCTTTTCATTAAGCATACCGTATCCATCAGTGATTACCTGCCAAGCGTTTATCACGCCGATCTGCTGATCTCAACTGTTGACGCTCCCCTGCCGGAGCCTTGCGTACTGATCCATCCATTTCCACAGAAGCAGGACTTCGCTGCGATTCAAACACAAATCAAAAAAATCCGCCAGAAAAAGGAACGCGATCTGGTCTCAAAAACATTTCTTTCTTACTTTAACCGTGACTTTTTCCTGCGCAGCACGCAGTCTGACAGCCACGCGCTGATTCGTCAAATGTGCGCACAGGTCATTGACCAGCAATATGCAACAGAAGATTTTACGCAGCGCGTCCTGCTCCGAGAAACCATGGCTGACACAGCCTTTGGCACCGTTGCAATGCCGCATGCACTTTCTTTTTCAACCTTAAAGAGCTTTTTATCCGTTGCAATCTGCGATCCGCCCATTTTATGGGGGCACAGTGCAAAGAAGGTCCAGCTTGTGATTTTAATCGGCACAAATTCAAAAGAGCGCAGGACCTTCAGCCGGATCATGGATCTGCTGATCGAAGTCGTATCTGACGCAGCAAACGTTGCTGAACTAGAGCGCTGCGAGAATTACGACGCATTTATTGATCGCTTCTTTTCCATGCTTTTAGAGGACTGACACGATTTATGGCGTACAGGCAGAAGCCGCTTCCAGCTCATGAACGAGCCGGAAGCGGTTTTTTCCGCACTGGCGGAAATTAATTTATTTGCGGGCAGCCCCCGCATTCCTATATACTCAGCACAGGGAACAAAGAAAGGAGGATGTCCAATGGTAGCATTCACAGCGAAGATCATTGAACCGGTCGGTCTTCACGCTCGTCCTGCAGCGGTCGCAGTGACAGAAGCATCAAAATTCCAGTCAGATATCACCGTCCATTGCAATGGGAAAAGCGCGGATCTAAAGTCCATTATCCAGGTCATGAAGCTGGGTGTACAGTTCAGCGCACAAATTGAAATCACATGTGATGGCCCGGATGAGCAGACTGCGGCGGACACGCTTCAGACGATCCTGCGTGAAAAGAGAATCATTCAATAATATTGTAAAGAGAGGTGGAGAAAGCATGAAAAAAATTCTGATCGTCTGCGGAGCCGGCGCGTCCAGTGGCTTCATGGCCAAGAACATCCGTCTGGAGCTTAAAAAGCGTGGCATGACAGCGGACTTTGAATTTATCGCACGCAGCGATACCGAGCTGGATGAATATATCGACTCCATCGATATGCTGCTGATCGGGCCGCATCTGAGATATATGCTGCAGGGCATGACCGAATACTGCAAGCCCTACCATATTCCAGTCTATGTGATCGATCAGAACGCGTATGGAGCACTCGATGGCGGAGCGATCATCGATTTTGTGATCCAGAAATTCAAAGAAAAAGAGAACTGTATTTGAAAAGGAGGAGAACCAATGAAAAAATTCATGCAGTGGATGTCTGATGTCTTTGCCCCGAAAATGAACCGGGCCGCCAGAAATCCGTACGTAGCTGCCGTGCAGGATGCGATCCTCACGACAATGCCGATGATCTTCATCGGAACCATCGGCACCATTCTCGATACCATCAAAGAGGCATTTCCCAGTTTCCCATCTTGCAGCGGCTTTGCAAATTTCTCATTCAGCCTGATTTCGCTTTTCCTGGCTTTTTTGATCCCGTATTCCATTATGGAAAAGAAGCATCTTCGCCAGACGCGCAGACAGGCTGGCTTGGCTGGGCTGGCCCTCTTCATCATGATCATCGATCCGCAGATCGTCGACGGCATTTTCAGCGTCAGCTTTAAGGCGCTCGGCTCCGGCGGCATGATCGTAGCGATTGTCAGCGGTATTTTTGTCGGTTTTGTCATGAGCTCCTTTGCAAAGCTGCACCTGTTTAAAGAAGATTCCGGTATTCCCGATTTTGTTGCCGTCTGGTTTGATACATTGATCCCAATCCTTCTGATCATGCTTATCGGTTGGCTGCTGACGAGCATCTTCCACCTGAACCTGCTTGAGCTGATCACGAATCTTTTCATGCCGCTCGTAAACCTTGGTGAGACGTTCATTGGTTTCGTGTTGATCAACTTCCTGGCGATGGCATTCCTGTACTCGTTCGGCATCTCGACCTGGGTCCTCTACCCCGTGATGTCCGTCATCGCACTGACCGGCATTGCCGCGAATGAAGCTGCTGCAGCTGCTGGTCTGGCTGCGACGAACATTCATGTTTATGAGGTCACCTGGATCATGTCGATCGGTGGTGGCGGTGCGACGCTCTCGCTTGCGATCATGCTCTGCTTCTTTGCTAAGTCCAAACGCCTTCGTCTGATGGGCAAAACCTGTATTGTCCCCAGCATGTTCAACATCAACGAACCGCTGGTATATGGTACTCCGATCACGTTCAACCCCATGCTGATGGTCCCGATGTGGATCTGCGGTTTTATTATCCCCTGCATCACGTGGATCACCTTCAAGATCGGTCTTGTTCCGATCCCGACAAAAGTTTTTGAGCTCTGGTATCTGCCGAAGCCGATTTTCGCGTGGTTCTCGACCGGTTCCTGGAAGGGCGCCGTGCTCTGCCTGATTCTCTTTGCACTGTCCTGGATCATCTATTGGCCCTTCTTCCGAGCATATGATAAGCAGGCCTGTGCAGAGGAAGCCGCACATGACCATAGCCATGACGAAGTCTGAACACAGGAGGTCTCATGAGTAACAATATCGCTGATAATCGAAATGCACAGTCTATGCAGATCATTCTGCATGCCGGAAATGCGCGTGAAGCTTACACAAAAGCGCTTGATCTAGCGGAAAGCGGAAATTTTTGTGACGCAGATTCTCTTTTGAAAGAGGCTGAGACGGAACTGACACAGGCACATCGTCTCCAGACACGTATTTTGCAGGATGCGATCGAAGAAGACGATCCCTGTATTCCCATCCTCCTGATCCATGCGCAGGATACGATGATGAGCATTGACAGCGAATACAGAATGGCCTGCAGATTTATCTCGCTTTATCGAAAGCTGAATACTACGGAGGAAAATTCATGAATTTGGAGATGACAAAAGGATTCCCGGAGAATTTTCTCTGGGGTGGCGCAATCGCTGCCAATCAGGCAGAGGGGGCCTGGCTGGAAGGTGGAAAGGGGCCAAGCGTTGCAGACATTGAGGAGCTTCCCTCTGTCTATAACCGACTGAGTGTCTTTAATTTCCGCCACACGATCCCGGAGCTGAAAGCACATCTGGAAGATCACGAGGGTAATTATCCACGCCGTCGTGGGATCGATTTCTATCACACTTACCCAGAGGATCTGCAGCTGATGAAGGAAATGGGCTTCAAATGCTTCCGGACCTCGATCGCCTGGTCAAGGATCTTCCCGCGCGGCGATGAAACGGAGCCAAATGAAGAGGGGCTGCGCTACTACGACTCGTTGATCGATACGATCATCAATTGTGGCATGGAGCCGATCATCACCATGAACCATTATGAGATGCCCTTGTATCTCGTGACAGAATACGGCGGATGGAATAACCGTACACTTATCACGTTCTTTGTCCGCTACGCCAAGGTTCTTCTGGATCGATATAAAGGGAAAGTCAAGTATTGGATCCTGATCAACCAGATCAACAGCTTCTTCTGGGGTGCAGAATTCCCGGGGCTTGGGATCACTCTTGACTTCCCGGGTGACCCGGAGCAAGGAAAATACCAGGCGCTTCATCATGAGTTTGTCGCCTGCGCACAGATCAAGCAGTATGCAAAGCAGCTCGATTGCGGGCTGCAGATCGGATTCTCAAACGGAAGCAAGGTTTGCTACGGCGCAACCTGCAATCCCGAGGACGCCATGGCTGCCGTCCAGCGTAACCAGATGGACCAGTTCTTCTTCGGCGACATTCTTTTCCGCGGGCAGTATCCCGGCTATTCCAAGCGCTTCTTTGCAGAGCGTGGGATCAGCATCCAAGCGGAGGCAGCCGATTTTACGCTGCTCGAGGAAAACACGCTTGATTTCTTTGCATTTAGCTATTACTGCACCGCCATTACCAGCGCAAAAGGCGGCACCTGTGACAATCCGCTTCTGGAACGGACCGCTTACAATTGGACTGTCGACGCGATCGGCCTGCGGCACAATCTGAACGTATTCTGGGACCGGTGGCAGAAACCGCTGTTTATTGCAGAAAACGGCCTCGGTACATTTGATAAGCTGGAAGACGGACAGATCCATGACGAATACCGAATCGAATTCCATCGCCGGCACCTGAAGCAGTTGAAGGAAGCGATCCTGGACGGCGTAGATTGCTTTGGGTATGCAGCCTGGGGCCCCATCGATATCATCAGCTGCTCTCAGGGTGAAATGGACAAACGCTATGGGTTTATCTATGTCGATCTTGACAATCTCGGACATGGAAGCGCGAAGCGTTTCCGTAAAGACAGCTTCTATTGGTATCAGCATCTGATCCAGACAAACGGCTCTGAGCTTTAAGTATTTTTTCAAAGCGGCAGGCGCATGGACAGCTTCGTGCGCCTGCCCTATTTATCGATCAGCCTGTGGAGGAACAAATATGGATTTATTTGGAATTTGTATTTCAGAAGGATATGCCGCGGGCAATGCCTGCATGTATCAGAAACCTACATCCGTCGGCAGTGGCATATTCGCCGGTGTGCAGGAAGAATTGCAGCGGTTTGACACTGCAAAGCGACTTGCGAAACAGCAGCTGCTGGAGGCGCTTCGACGCCTTTCCGACAATCAGGCGGCCTCAGAGCTGATTCAGGTCCAAGAAATGCTTTTGGACGACACCGAGTTCTCACAGGCCGTAAGGGACCAAATCGATTCCGGTCATTGCGCTGGACAAGCGGTCACGCAGGCTGCGGCATCTCTAGCTGACTTTTTTCGTGCGATGGACGATAGCTATATGACTGCACGTGCCTCTGATTTTCTGGATATTGCAAATCGTTTGCTCGACTGTATGCATGAAAACGCTGGCCCGGCGTTTTCCATGGAGCGCCCCTGCATTCTGGTTGCGGAAGAACTCCTGCCGAGTCAAACGCTTTCTCTTGATCGTTCAAAGCTGTTGGGGATCGTAACAGCAACGGGCAGTTTTCAGTCGCATGCAGCCATTCTAGCCCGGAGCATGGGGATCCCCGCGATCACCGGGTTGGACATTGCCACTATCGATGATGGTCAAATGCTTTTGCTGGACGGCTGTCACGGGACGCTTACAATAGATCCGGATCCAGAGCGATATACAAAGTTTTGTTCTGAACAGAATAAACATCAGTCACATCAGGCTGAGCTGCGCCGCAGTGCATTCGACCCTGCAGTCAGCGCTGATGGCGTCCGAGTCGAAGTTTGTGCAAATATTGGCGTTCTGGATGATATTACAGACGACACAGTACGCTGTGCCGACGGCGTCGGCCTTTTCCGTAGTGAGTTTCTCTATCTGGCCCATCAGGATTATCCGGATGAACAGACACAGTTTGAAGCATACAAATATGCGCTGCAGCGGTTTGCGCCGAAACGTGTCGTCATTCGCACCATGGACATTGGCGCGGATAAAAAAGTACCGTATTTCTCTTTGCCACAGGAGGACAATCCGGCGCTTGGCTATCGTGCGCTTCGGATCTGCCTGGACCGCCGGGATATTTTCCGCACACAGCTGCGGGCGCTGCTGCGCGCCAGCAACTACGGAAATCTTGCAATCATGATCCCGATGGTCTCTAAAGTAGAAGAGGTCTTTCAAGTAAAGACTCTTCTTTCTGAACTTAGGCAGGAGCTTTTCCAGCAGGCAGAGCCATGCGGAAGCTATGAATTCGGTATTATGATCGAAACGCCAGCAGCGGCAATTATGAGTGCGGAGCTTGCCGGTCTCGTTGATTTCTTCTCGATCGGCACAAACGATCTGACCCAATACACACTTGCAGCCGATCGAATGAACCCCATGCTGCAAACAATATATGATCAAGAGGACGAGGCCGTCCTGCGTTTGCTCGCATTTGCAGCGGAAAATGCGCAAAAGCATGGGATCTGGTGCGGCATATGCGGAGATCTCGCCACACATACTCAGCTTCTGCCGCGGCTACTTCGCTGCGGGATCCGGGAGCTGTCCGTCCCGCCAGCGTCTGTCGGTTTGGTAAAAGCCGCGATCAGGACGATCACAGTCTGTGATCATGCGTGATACAGAAATCCTTCCAGAAGCACCGGAAAAGGGATTCGTAGAGCCGCTTTCCGGTGCTTTTCATGCCAGCCGATCAATCGGCGCGTTATACGTTTTTTGACATCCGAAGGCTTAACTTATATTTTTTCTGTTTCCTGCAGCGCGGTTTTTGCATATGGCAACACAACTGCAAAGCAGCTCTGAAGCGTATCCTGCGTACTTCAGAGCTGCTTTTATTATTTACTTTTCAGGGCTTCTAACGGATCAGCTGTTTCTCCATTGATGAGAACGCCCAGGTGCAGGTGCGGGCCGGTCGTCCAGCCGGAGTCGCCGGTTTTCGCAATGATCTGTCCCTGACGGACTTCTGCTCCGGCGTTCACCAGAAATTCTGACAAATGCGCATATTGCGTCTGAACGCCATTCTCATGTTCCAGCGTCAGGATATAGCCGAAGGCGGCGTCATAGCTGCAATCGAGAACAGTGCCATCTGCTACAGCCAAAACATTCGTGCCATAGTCTGCCGCAAGATCGACGCCGGAATGCAGGGATTTCTGCTTTGTGACCGGATGCTCTTGCCAGCCATAGGGATTCGTCACTTCCACACTTGTGTCCTCCAGCGGGAAAATATAGGCGCGCACTTCCGACCGAGTCTGCGTTTCCAATTCAATTTCTGATTCAGCTTCCTGTTCAGGCATGATAGGCGGCGTTGCCGGAAGTAACTCCGATTCTGACACGCTCACAGCAACATTTTCTTCCGGAATTTCTTCCTGCACGGCGGGCTCCGGCTCCGGAACAGCAGCCGGGCTT
>QAKL01000062.1 GCA_003343815.1 Clostridiales bacterium | reverse complement strand
CGCCTGATCTGATGTTTGTCGATCGGATGAGCGTAATCGCTTTATACAACAAAATCGAGCCGATTATTTGTTTCAGCAAAGCTGATCTTTTAACGGCGGAGGAAAAAGCTGCTTTGGCGCAAATATACCAACCGACAGGCTTTAGCACGCTTTTTACCAGCAGTGTAAATATGCTGGGGATAGAGAACTTAAAAACACGTCTGCACGGCAAAATATCGGTTTTTGCCGGTAACAGCGGCGTCGGCAAATCAAGTTTGGTCAATATTTTAAGCGCGCGCAATTACTCGCAAGTGGGAGAAATCAGCGCGAAGCTAAAGCGCGGCAAGCACACCACGCGCCACGTCGAATTATTTACGCTGGACGAGCAAAGCTTTATCGCCGATACGCCGGGATTCAGCGCCCTAAGTCTGCCCGAAGAACTGAAGCGCGAGCAGTTAGCCAGATTTTTCCCCGATTTTATGGAGTATCTGGATGAGTGTCGTTTCAATACCTGCTTGCATGATAAAGAGCCGGACTGCGCTGTGAAAGAAGCGCTTAACGAAAGTAAAATTTCCAAATCGCGCTACGAAAATTATTTAATTTTACTACAAGAAGTCATCGCTAACGAAAGGAGTTTTTAAATTGATTATCGCCCCGTCATTATTATCGGCTGATTTTGCCGATTTGAAAAACGAAGTGTCAGATGTCGAGCTTGGAGGTGCCGAGTGGCTGCATTTGGATGTAATGGACGGTCATTTTGTACCTAATATTACCTTTGGTTCAGGACTGGTAAAAGCTTTGCGCCCGCACAGCAAGATGTTTTTCGATGTGCATTTGATGATTTCCGAGCCTGATAAATATATCGAGGATTTTGTCAAAGCAGGCGCCGATTTGATCAGCGTCCATGCGGAAACCGTAATTCACCTGCACCGCACGATCCAGTCAATTAAAGCCCTGGGCGTAAAGGCAGGCGTAGCAATTAATCCCGCTACTTCTTTAAGCACGCTTGAATATATTCTGCCTGATCTGGATCTGGTGCTTTTGATGAGCGTCAATCCGGGATTCGGCGGTCAAAAATTTATCGACATTACGAAAAAAATCGAAAAACTATGTCAAATGTGCGCCGAATACGGTGTTTCGCCGTATATCGAGATAGACGGCGGCATCACCGCGCAGACGGCGCCACTGGTCGCTCAGGCAGGGGCCAATGTTTTGGTAGCAGGCTCGGCGGTTTTCGGCAAAGAAAATCGCAAAGAGGCTATTGTGGCTTTAAAAAATGCCGTAAAATAAGAGAAAAAATGTATATTTGCGCTGGACAAGCATTTGATTATTTGGTATAATAAATTGATATATCTTGCACACAGAAAAGGTTGATAAGCTTGGATAAGATCGTTAATATGCGTGACTACAGGCAGCCGTCTGAAGAGATAGCGGAAAGAGTTTCTCCACCAATAAAGAAACGCCGCCTGCGCAAAGGATTTAAGCGTTTTTTAATATTGGCAGTCATTATCACCGCGGTGATAATATTTCTACGCTCGCCGCTTTTTACGATTACTGCGATTGAAGTAAGCGGCAATAAAAATGTTTCTACAGATAAAGTTATTTCTTTGGCAGAAATTTCTGCCGACGATACTTTGTTTAAAATAAACGCCAAAGCTTTGAATGGCAGACTTTGCGCTTATCCGTTTATCGAGCAAAGCCGTCTTAAACGCCATATCCCGCATACGTTAATTATTGAAATCACCGAGCGCGAGCCGATAGGTTTTATCGTTACACCAAACGGCTATGTGCAGTTTGACAAAGAAGGCATGGTGTTGGCAGTTACCGGCTCGATGGGCTCATACAATTTGCCGATCATTACCGGCATTGACATCAGAGAGATCCCATCTCCTGGAGCGATAGTAGATAATGAAAGCTTTACCAATGCTTTAAATGTCATCAAAAACTGCGATCCGCAGATTTTAAGCAATATTGCCGAGATTAACATCGGGCAAAACAGTTATGTGCTGGCATATACCTACCAAGGTATTGAAATAAAAATCGGTACGGCAGACGATATTACTCTGCGTTTAGCAAATTTGCGCGATATTTTAGCGGAAATTTCTGCTGAAAATATCAATATTAACGACATAGAGTATATTGACGTCCGCTATAAAGACGTACCGGTCATTAAATTTAAAGATTAAACCAAAATACCGGAAGAAAATATGTAAAAGGGTGAGAGAGATGCTTGAATTTGAAATGGAAGAGAACAACAATAACTTGGCTAACATCAAAGTAATCGGTGTCGGCGGCGGCGGCAGCAACGCTGTCAACCGCATGATTGAATCCGGCGTCGAGTGCGTGGAGTTTATCGTAGCCAATACCGACGCGCAGGCTTTGGAAGCCTCCAAAGCCGCCACCAAGATTCAGCTTGGACCGAAATTAACCAAAGGCTTAGGTGCCGGCGGACGTCCTGAGGTTGGCCGTAAAGCTGCCGAGGAAAGCACCGAAGAAATCGCCAAAGCTTTAGAGGGTGCTGATTTAGTATTTGTCACCGCAGGTATGGGCGGCGGCACAGGCACAGGCGCTGCTCCGATCGTAGCTGAAATCGCTAAAAGCCAAGGCGCTTTAACGATCGGTATTGTAACCAAACCGTTTGCTTTTGAAGGGCGCAAACGCTCCAACGGCGCGATGAAGGGCGTCGAAGATTTGAAAGAAAAAGTTGATTCGATTGTGACTATTCCCAACGATCGTCTGCTACAGATTGCCAGTAGCGAAACTACATTAGAGCAGGCATTTTCTTTTGCCGACGATATTTTACGCCAAGGTGTGCAGGGTATATCCGATACTATCGCCAAAGCAGGTATTATCAATTTGGATTTTGCCGATGTGCGGACAATTATGGCCGATACCGGCACCGCGTTAATGGGCGTTGGTACCGCTAAAGGCGAAAACAGAGCCATTGTCGCAGCCAAAGCTGCTATTTCCTCGCCTTTATTGGAATTGTCCATCGAGGGCGCTACCGGTATTTTAGTCAATATTTCCGGTGCAAACTTAACTATCATGGAGGCTCAGGCGGCAGCCGACTTTATTTACGATGCCGCTTGCGGCGACGATGGCGATGCCGAGGTTATGTTCGGTGCGTTTAACGACGAAAGCGCCGGAGATGAAATCAAAGTTACCGTCATTGCGACCGGTTTCAGCAATGAGCAGCAGGAAATGGTCATGCATCCGGGAGCAAAAAAAGAAAAAGCACAAAGCGATCAACCCGCGCAGAAAAGCAAAACCACTGTGCGCGCTGATCGTTCCTATAATTATGATCCTGACGAGTTAAGCAAAACTATCAGCCAATGGGACAAGGAAACCAAGAAAAGCTTTACCAGCAGTATTGAGATTCCGTCTTTTTTAAGCAACAAGAGAAAATAAGACAAGCCGAAAATATACCGTTGGCGAGAGCTTAGGAGTAAAAAAAGAGGCTATCGCCAAATGGGGATAGCCTCTTTTTTAGACAAATATTTCAGCGAAATCGGCATTCATGTTGGGATGGAGATAAAGGCTTAAAGCTTTTGCGATAACGCTTGCCGTATTGTTAATCAAATCATCAATTTCCTTAGGCGTGACATTTAAGCGATTGTTATAGGGATGCAATGAAGCTGCCGCAGCACGCTCGAATATCTCGGGAGAAAGTTGATCTCTGATTTGAGCAAAGGGTCGCTCCGCTTCTAATTCATCCAAAAAATTTTCTAAGATATTATGCGCGATAACTGCGGCATTGACGACAGTGGGGACGCCGATAGCCAAAACAGGCACGCCCATCGTGGATTGATTAATCGCGGTGCGCTCGTTGCCTAAACCTGAGCCCGGATTGATCCCGCTGTCGGCGATTTGAATAGTAGTGCCGATGCGACTGACGTCGCCTGCGGCTAAAGCGTCGCAGACGACTAATAATTCCGGCTTTATCAAATCGGTGACTGCTTTGAGCATTTCCGCCGTTTCAATGCCGGTTATGCCCAAAACGCTCGGTGCTAAGGCGGCAACAGGCCGCACGCCAGCTAATATTTCCGCAGGCACACGCCCGTGGAGATGTCTGGTCGCGATGATCTGCTCGGCGATGCGCGGACCTAATGCATCAGGTGTGGCGCGTCTGTTGCCTAATCCTGCAACCAAAACCAATGCGTCCGGGCGCAAAAAATGCAGCTCAGTTAATTCACGGGCGATAATTTCGGCTAATTTTTGATGATACTTTCGATTATTGATGAATAAAACGTCAGAAGAAATTGTTAAATAGCTGCCGATTGGTTTATTCATCTGCGATGCGCCTTGCTCATTTAAAATTTTAACCAGTTTAACTTGAGCTTGCGGATAATCGTGCTCTTCGACGCTTACGCCGGAGATTTCTCCACCTCTGGCTGCGCGCAGTAAATCATGCGCCTCAATCGCCAAATCATAGGAAATATTATTGTTTTTTAAATATGTCAAGGTAGTGTGATAACGATTCATTTTTTCACCTCGTTTGTTTTTCTTAGTGTAGGCAAAAAAATAATTAATTATCCGCTCAAAAAGCAAGTTTCGGAAAGCAGGTGAAATATGCGTATTATTGCAGGTTCTTGCCGCGGGCGCAAATTAAAAGCGGTGGAGGGCTTAAAAGTCCGACCGACTGCCGATAAAGTGAAAGAAGCGGTATTCAGCGCCGTAAACGCGTATATTTACGATTGCGAATTTTTAGATGTTTTCGGCGGCACAGGAGCTATGGCTTTAGAGGCGGTGAGCCGCGGCGCGAAAGAAGCGGTAATTTTGGAAAAAGACCGCGATGCGCAAAAAACTATCATTGATAATATCGCGCTGTGCGGCTTTGCGAAAAAATGCGTTTTATTAAAAGGCGACAGTCTGCAGAGTTTAGAAAAATTAGGCAGAGAAAAGCGGCAGTTTGATTTGATTTATGTCGATCCGCCATATCAAGCCGGATTGTATCAAAATGTGCTGGAAAAAATCGCCGCAGGAAATTTACTCAAAAAAGAAGGGCTTATTTTGACCGAAACTCCGCGGGAAATGGAGGTTTTGCTCGATAAAGTCCCGTTTCAAATAATAAAAGAAAAGTATTACGGTATTTGTAAAATATCCACGCTTAGTTGGGATATAGATGCCGCCATAAAGGAGGAACAGTAATGGATATTTTAAGCTTATTAGACCAGCTGGAGCAGCTGATCGCCGGAGGCAAAAAAACTATTTTAAGCGGCGATAAAGTCTTAGTAGATCCGCAAGAAGTCTTTAATTTAATTGACCAAATGCGCACGATCATCCCGCAGGAGATTCGCGACGCGCAATGGATCAAACGCGAAGAAGATCGTATCAAATCCAACGCCATTGCCGAAAACGAGCGCATCATCAGCGAAGCGCAGACCGAAGCCATGCGCATCGTCGAAGAAAGCCGTATCGTGAAAATGTCCGAGGAACGCGGCAAAGAAATTATTGCCGAAGCAAATAAAAACGCTCAGGATATTACCATCGGCGCTTTTCAGTATGCCAACGACATCATGGAAAAAATCGAAAAACAACTGACGATTTATTACGATGTCATCCAAGATGGCAAGGAAGAAATCCAGAAAACTTTAGGCGAATTAGCTCCTGAGGAAGAATAAATTAAATCCGCGTTAAAAGCTGCTCAAAAAGCTCAACATGAATTTCTTCATCCAAGCAAATACGCTCTAAAACGGCATTGATCTTCCTATCGTCAATTTGCGTTATGGCTTTGCGGTAATTTTGGATAGTGAGCTTTTCGCTCGCTAAATTAAGCTGCACCAGCTCTTTTAAATTGATGCCGTAGCTTAAATAGGTGCCGTTCCATGGTTTGGGATGGGCGCCGATCATCGCATAGCAGCAAGGATTAAGTCCCAAGCAGCAAATCATTTGCCCTAAAAAATTCATATGGCGCATTTCGACTTTGGCGAGATTTTGAAAAAAGTCACTTAAAGAAATGCCGCAGTTTTCCTCAAAAATATGCCAACTTTGATAAATATACTGATTGACCGCGGTCATTTCGCCTTTCTGCGCAAATAAGTTTTGCGATAAGATATGCGCGTAAGTCAGATTGATTTCGCTTACGATTATTTCGGGATATGCGCTCTGGGCGCTGTAAGCTATATTTCCGTTAGAAAAATTATTTTCCTGCATAAATTTCCCTCCGTATCTTCAAAATTGGTACATAATATGAAAGGGGAGAGATAAATATGCGCCGTAAAAGTTTCAGTGAATCTTTGTGGGAAATGATTTTCCCGTCGCCGCGAATTTGTCCTTTGTGTGAAAAAAAACAAAGCGAGCTGATGATTTGCGAGGAATGCCGCGAAAAATTAGCAAGCTTTTATGCCGAGCATTTGCGCTGTGCGCGCTGCGGAACATTTGGCACCGATGAGGAGCACTGCTTAAATCACCAAAACTGGCCACCATATCTCAAAAATAATAAAAGCCTTTGGCCGTATGAAAAAGAGTATCGGCAGGTGCTTTTGAGTTTTAAATTCCGCGCGCAGCCGTGGCTGGCACAGATGTTAGGCAGTATGCTGGCTGATTTAGCCGATAAATCAGGCGAAATCGTGATCCCGGTACCGATTTCCAAAGAAAGATTAGCTGAGCGCGGATTCAACCAAAGCGCGCTTTTAGCCAAAGAAATCGCCAAAAACTTAAATCTTCCCTATGCTGACAACGTTTTGGTTAAAATTAAAAATACGCCAAAGCAAAGCACTTTGTCCCGCGAAGAGCGGAGGAACAATCTAAACGATGCGCTTAGCATCAAGCATCCGGAAAAAATTAAGGGTAAAAAGATCATTTTAGTGGACGATATTTGTACGACCGGAGCTACATTGGCAGCTTGCGCGCAAATTTTGCACGAGTATTCCGGGGAGGATATTTTTGCCCTTACCGTATGTAACGGTGTTGATAGTGGGCATTAGCAGGTTTTCGCGAGATGAACAAATGGTGAAAAATTGTTGCGGAAAATTGATTAAATATGCAGAAAATGCATAAAAAATAGTGCCGCAACTGTCGCTGAATTATAGACTCAAAATTGCTTGTCTTTGGGCTTTTCAACAAGAAATCCACAATAAATTGAGCGATTTGATCGAATATATGAGCGGTTATACACAATATCCACAGCTTAATGATACACAGCTGTGGATAACAAATGAATATGTGCACTTAAACGCGAGTCACAGAAACAGTGACTGAACGGCAGATATTTATGCAAATTAATGCATGAAAATTCATTTTTTGCGGTGTGTCGGATATTCGCGTCCGGGGACGAACTGATTGACGATGACGGCGATACAGACTAAGATCAGCGCACCGAAAAGAATCGGCGTAAAAACAAAGCTGTAGTCAGCCTCTCCCATAATCGCGACTAATGCCGTCGCCCCGCCCGGCGGATGTGCCGTATCGGTTAACATCATGGCGATAATCGCCAAAGTAGCGGCTAAAGTTATCGACAACCAGCTTAGACCAAAAAGCTTATAGCAGGTGACGCCGATGATTGCGGCGATGACGTGCCCGCCGATAACATTGCGCGGCTGCGCCATCGGAGCGGACGGAGCGGAAAAAATCAAAAGCGAGGTCGCGCCAAATGAAGCGATTAATAATGGCAGGTGCTGCTGCATAGTGATGTACGACACCAATCCCAAACCAAAAAAGCAGCCTATAGCCGTGCCGATAATTTCCGAAAGAGGAACCTTGCGAAAAATATGCTTTTTAAGATATGTTAATATCTCATACCAACGAAACGAAACCATTTCATCCTCCTATAGTTAACGAAATGACAAGAAAGTTTTAAGAATGTCTTTTTAGTATAACGCATAGGCAGAAAATGTGCTATAATAAATCCATAAAATTATAAAAAATAATTAAATCGCTAAAATTTTGCGTCAAAAAAACGAAAGGGGAATACCAATGAAAAAAAATAAACTGACAATTATTGTGACCTTGGTTTTGCTGATTTGCTTTTCATCAACTGCCGCCATGGCAGCTAATGTACGCTACAGCGATTTAGCCACTGATCACTGGGCATATCAAAGTATCTACAAAATGAGTGCCCAAAATATTATTGCAGGCTATGAGGACAACACCGTTCATCCTGACAATAACATCACCGAATTTGAGGCTATCTGCCTGGCGGTGCGTATTATGGGTCTGGACTCCAAGACGGCTCAGGTAGCTAAAGGTGAATATTTGCCGTTTACGATACCTGACTGGAGCGGAGCATACGAAACGGCAGTAGTGGCGTATAACTCCGATTTGATTGATGCGGAGGATTTTTCGCATAATCAAGCCGCCAGCCGTGAGTGGATCACTAAATTATTGATTAAAATTTTAGGTAAAGAAAATCAGGTGAACTCCGCTGCAAACGAATTAACCTTTACCGATAC
>QAKL01000087.1 GCA_003343815.1 Clostridiales bacterium | reverse complement strand
GCGAAATAGCCGAGGTAATTGATTATTACGACGAAAATCAGCCTACCATCCAAATCAAAATGGATCCGCGCTTTAGCCCTGCGCAAAACGCGCAAAATTATTTCAAACGCTATAATAAAGCCAAATCCGGAGCTGTTAAGGCTCAGGAGCAGATAGTTTTAACGACTGACGAGCTAAACTACCTCGAAAGCGTCAATTCCTCGATAGATACTGCCGAAAAAATGACTGATTTAGTGGAAATCCGTAGCGAATTAGAGAGCGCAGGCTATGTCAAAGCGCATTTCAACCACAAAAACAAAGGTGCGAAAAACGCTCCCTCCCGCCAAATAATGAAAATCGAAAAAGACGGCTACGAAATCATGATCGGCAAAAACAATCTGCAAAACGATTATTTGACCTTAAAAATCGCCAAATTAACCGATACATGGCTCCATGTCAAGGATATTCCCGGCTCGCACGTCATCATTCGCCCACCCAAAGCAGGACAAACTATTCCCAAAGCAGTCATGGATTTAGCCGCCAATTTTGCCGCTTATTTCAGCAAAGGCCGCAATTCATCGCTGGTCGCCGTGGATTACACCCTGCGCAAATACGTCCGCAAGCCTAACGGCGCCAAACCAGGCATGGTGATTTATGACAACCAAAAGACCATTTACATCACTCCCGATGAGGAGATCGTCAAGCAATATCAATAAAATTAATCCCTGCCTATCTTCACTCAAAAAGATACGCAGGGATTTTTTCACATATTTAACACCTAACCTTGATTTATTCTTTCCTCTTTCTTCATAATATACTCACATTTACCTCATATACTTGAGAAAGCACATCAAAACCCATTGAGAGGAGCTTATTTATGAAGAAATTATCTGCAAAAAATCTGAAAATTATCGCCGTGGCTGTAATTATTTTAATTATTGCCTCCGCAGCAGCTCTGGCTGTAAAAAGTCACAGCAGTAAAAGCGATAATCAAACCTTGTCCCGTGAGGCTACTGTCACTCGCGGCGATATCGTTCAAGGATTATCCGAAACAGGCAGCGCCTCGGTCAACACAGTTTCCACCCAGTTGGACATCGATCTGGAAATCGACGATGCCAAGCTGGATTTAGATGTCGTCATTGATGACGTTTACGTCCGCGCAGGCGAGCGCGTCACTAAAGGTCAGCCTTTGTTTTCCATCGACCAAAACAGCTTAAACACCGCCCGCAATACTTTGGAAAACGAATACACCTCTGCCAAATTAAAACTGGAACAGGCGAAAATCCAACAGCAAAAAGGTACGATTGAGGCTAAATCCACCATGGATACAGATAAATCATCCGGCAAGCTTGCCGAGCAGATTTACCAAAACAGCGTCACTTCTATTGATAATACTTTGGCTTCCTACAAGCAGAAAGTCTTGGAGGACGAAGAAGATTTAAGCACTTACCAGACACTTTATAATACTTACGACGAGCGCACGACCATTTTAAATTCGTTAAAAAGTATCATGGAGCAGGCAGAGGACACCCGCGACAGTATTCAGGATGCCTATGACGAATATAAAGAAGACAACGACACGACCTACAACACTTACAAAAATTACAAAAGCAAAATCGAGGACTGGACAGAAGAGCTTAACGATGCCTCGGCTAATTTAGATTATATCAACTCTAAATTTAACTCCATGGATCCCTCCTCTGAGGAATATAAAGACTACTCCAAGACTATTACCACTGCTAACGACAGCTACACCTCCACTGCCAACCAGCTCAACACCGCCGTGGAGTATATGAATAAATACCGCGACATTTACAACACCTACACCTCTTTTGAGGATCGCCTGAAAGCCGCGAAAAATGCCTACACCGATGCGCAGGAAATTTATAACGACTACAACGACGAATATAAAGAATTATTCGGCAGCGACGACAAAAGCGATATTTTGCGCAAACTGCAGAATATGGAGATCACTTTATCCAAAGATAAACTTACTTTAGAAGAATACGAAATGAATTACGATGTCAACGTCCAAGCCGCAGCTAACGAAAAATCTAAAAATCAAACCACCGGCGACACCGCCGAGTTAAACTATTCCTCTTCCTTAAACGAATTAGAATTAAACGTCCTCACCGCGCAAAATAAAGTTGATACCTTGGCCGCTGCGGTCAATAAACTCAACTCTTCCTTGGATGGAAATGTCCTTTTAGCGCCGACGGACGGACTGGTGACCAATATCAGCTTTGAGGCAGGCGATGAGGTGAGTCTGTTGGAGGCATTTATCACGATCGCCGAAAGCGACGAGGTCAATATCGTGCTTACTTTTGACGAGGACGACATCGCCGATGTCTACTTAGACCAATTAGCATTAGTAAGCTTTGATTCTTTACCTGATAAAACTTTTGAGGGCAAAGTCAACGCGATCAGCATTACCGCTTTCCGCGCAGGAGCGGCGACCACTACTTACCAAGTCACGGTCAATGTCGCTTCGGAAGGCTTAGAAGATATTTACGACGGCATGAGCTGCTCGGTAGAGTTAGTCACCGACCGCGTCCAAGACGTCCTCTGCGTTTCTAAGCGTGCAATTACCACCGAAAACGGCGTTTCCACCGTCACGGTAAAAAATGCCGACGGCTCGACCGAAGTGCGTGAAATCACCACCGGCTTTACCGACGGCTCGACCGTAGAAGTATTGTCCGGTTTGAGCGAGGGCGAAACAGTATTAATCGAAAGCCAAGTTAATAATACCAAATCCTCCGACAATACCGCTAAGGGCGACAATAGCAATGGTAACACTCCCTCCGCTATGCCCGCAGGCGGCGAAATGCCCTCAATGCCGCAAGGTAATATGCAGTAAGGAGGCGTAAATATGGCATTTACTGAAATACTGCGCTTAGTATGGATCAATCTTTTGGGCAACCGCTTTAAAGTGCTTTTGACCTCTTTGGGCATCATCGTCGGCTCGGCAACTATTGTCATCGTCATCGGTATCGGTCAGGGCGGTCAGCAGGATGTCGCCGAGCAGTTTAAAAATCTAAACGCCGGCACCATTACTATTAGCGACAACAGCCAATCTTCCTCCTCCGGAGGCATGGGCTCTTTCGGCGGCATGCCCGCCATGGGCGGCAGTATGCCTTCGGGCGGCGGAAACCGCGGCTCCTCCGGCGGAGGGATACCCTCCTTTAGCGGTGGAGGGATGCCTGCCATGGGTGGATTCCCCGGCATGGAACAGCAGAGAGTCGAGCGCACGACTTTTGATAATGATGACTTAGACGAAATAAACTATTTCATCACCAATATCGAGCAGACCACCCTCATGGCCTTCGCCACCACCTCCGTAGACGGCGGCACAATGGATGAGGAAAGCGACATGACCGTAGTCGGCGCGAATAATGATTATCTTGATATCACTAATATGGAGCTGCTTTACGGCTCATTTTTCGGCGAAGACGGCGAGGAAAATTTGGACCGCACCGCAATTTTGGGCTATCAGGCGGCGATTGATATTTTTGAAAATATTTACGACGCCTACGACAGCACAATTTTGATTAACGGTAAAAAATACACTGTCATCGGCGTTTTGGAGCAGACAAACTCGACTGTTTCCGATATCACGCTGGACAGCAGCATTTATATTCCGTTAGCCAGCGCCAAAAAGGACGTCATGGGCAGCAGCTACAGCCCTAAAATTATCGTCATCGCCGAAGATGTCGGTGAAATCGAGGACACGATCAGCGATTTGGAGCAATTATTAGCCGAGCTGCACCCCAACGGCAGCTTTGACATCGCCGACTCCGGCTCCCAGGTCACTGCCAGTCAGAAATCTGCCGATACTTTGTCCTTTATGCTCATCGCCGTAGCCTCGATCGTCTTTATCGTCGGCGGTATCGGCATTATGAATGTCTTATTTGTCACCGTCAAAGAGCGCACCAAAGAAATCGGTTTATTAAAGGCTTTGGGCAGCTCGAAAAAAGACATTTTGCTCCAATTTCTCTTGGAGGCGAACTTTATCAGCCTTTTCGGCGGGATAATCGGCGTTTTGTTAAGCTTTATTTTGATTCCGTTAATTTCTTCTTTCGGCACGACTATCGTCCAGTCGGCGTTTAATGTCGTTTTAGCCTTGGCTTTCGCTATCTTTACAGGCACAGTGTTCGGCTTTTACCCGGCGTGGCAGGCGGCATCCTTAAAACCGATTGAAGCATTAAATCAAGAATAGAAAGCGGTGAAAATATGAGCGAGCATGCCTTACTCGAATTAAAAAATATCAACAAATCCTATCCCCTCGGCTCAGAAAAGCTGCAAGTGCTTTTCGATATCAATTTAACCGTCCATAAGAGCGAGTTTATCGCCGTCCGCGGTCCCTCTGGAAGCGGCAAAAGTACACTGATGAATATTATCGGCTGCATGGATACTGCCGATACGGGCGAGTATTTTTTAGCTGACGAAGCCGTACATTTAGCCGATGATAAAACTATGACACGCCTGCGCAATCGGCACATCGGCTTTATTTTCCAAAAGTACCAATTAATCAATAAATACGACGTTTTGCAAAACGTCATCATGCCCCTTTTGATCCGCGGCGTCCCACGCGCGGAGGCTATCGAGCGCGCCAAGGTGACCTTAGCCATGCTGGGTTTAGAAAACCGCCTCAAGCACAAACCTAACGAGCTTTCCGGAGGTCAGCAGCAGAGAGTTTCCATCGCCCGCGCCTTAGTAGGCGAGCCGGATTTGCTTTTGGCAGACGAGCCGACAGGCGCTTTGGACAGCAAGACGGGCGAGGATGTGCTCACGCTCTTTAAAGAGCTGCACAGCCAGGGACACACGATCCTCATGATCACCCACGACGCCCACGTCGGCGCCCAAGCTCAAAAAGAACTGCACATCATCGACGGTAAATTGTACGAATAGAAAATAACCTGTTTCAAAAATGAAACAGGTTATTTTCTATTTTTTTCTCCCCAAATGCACAGCTGATCCAGCACTTTCATCAGTGACTTTCCTCTCTCGGACAAAAAATACTCTACCTTCGGCGGTATCTGGGAGTATTCCTTGCGAATTATCAAATCATCTTTCTCCAACTCTTTTAAATTATTACTCAAAGTAGTATCAGTAATTTTTCCTAAATACCTTTTCATTTCATTAAAACGTACCGGCTCGAATTCCATCAAACAATAGAGAATGACCATTTTGTGCTTACCGCTTATTAATGACATGGTATAACTAAAACCTGTGTCGGCAAAATCAGCATTTTCTATATATTTTTGTATACTTCCCATATAATCAATACTCTCCTTTTAGATAGTACCTATTTTTATTAGCAGTACTTGTATTTTTATCTGTGCTTGCTATAATTATAGCAGATGACAACATATTGTCAATAATATTATAGGATGGTGTTCTTTATGAAGAAAGAATTAGCAGTAAAACCCTATCTGTTTCCCATGCCAGTTTTAATGATTGCTACTTATAACGACGACGGCTCAGTCGATGTCATGAACATGGCTTGGGGCGGCATTTGTGCCGAAAATATGGTTTCACTCAATATTGACGAGGAGCATAAAACCTCGAAAAATATCAAAAAAAGAGGTGCTTTTACCATCAGCATCGCCGACACTGCACATCTCGAAGCAGCAGATTTTTTTGGAATCGCCAGCGGCAATACTATGAGCGATAAATTCGAGCGCAGCGGCTTAACTGCTACAAAAAGCCAAAAAATCGACGC
>QAKL01000028.1 GCA_003343815.1 Clostridiales bacterium | reverse complement strand
TATGAGAAAGCGCTGGGCGACTATCCTGCCAATCCGCAGAAAATCTGCCCAATTACCGAGTTGACACCGCAAAAATTAACGCGGATAATCAGCGCAATTAACGATAAAGCAAACAGTGGGGAGCAAAAATGAAAATAGATATAGCCGAATTAATTATCGTCGAGGGCAAGGACGATGTCAGCGCTTTGAAACGGGCGGTCAATGCCGATATTATCATCACCAACGGTCTTGGTTTGACTAAAGAACGCCTCAAGGAAATAGAAACTATCGCCAAAGACCGCGGCGTGATAGTATTTACCGATCCGGATTATCCGGGAAGTAAGATCCGTAATATCTTAAAAGGGCGCATTCCTAACTGCAAGCACGCTTATTTGAATAAGTCTGAAGCGATTAATCCGAAAACCGGTAAATACGGCGTGGAGTATGCCAAGCCTGAGGCTATCGTGCGCGCCTTAAAAAATGCCAAGGCGACAGTGCAGGACGGAAGCGAAAATTATACCCTGACTGATTTGGTCTGCTGGCGCTTGGCGGGGGCAGACTCGCAAAAAAGGCGCGAGGCTTTGTGCAATCATTTGCGTATCGGGCAGGCGAATGCCAAAGGATTACTAAATAAACTTAACGCTTACCAGATCCCGCGCGCTGAGATCGAGTGTTTTTTGGCAGAATACGAACGAGGTGAACGATGAATATATCCGAAGATTTAAAAAAAGAAAAATTTCGCTTTAAAAAGCAATTTGGACAAAATTTTATCAGCGACGATCATTTGTTAGCCAAAATTGTGGAGGCGGCGGAAATTACGCCGGAGGATGTCGTGATCGAAATCGGTCCCGGGGCGGCTACTTTAACGGCGGCATTAGCTGAAAAAGCGGCGCAGGTCATCGCCATCGAAATCGATAAAGATTTATTCCCGATTATCGAGCGCAGGATGGCGGGCTACAGCAATTTTGAATTAGTTGCAGGAGATGCGATGAAGGTTGATTTTGACGCTTTAGCGGCGAAATACGGCGCTAAACGATATAAAGTCGTCGCCAATCTGCCCTATTATATCACGACGCCGATAGTGATGCGCTTTTTGGAGGAGGGCTTTAGGGTAAGCGAGCTGGTGATCATGGTGCAACAAGAGGTGGCGGATCGCTTTTTGGCAAATCCGGGGACAAAAGCCTACGGCGCGATCACCGCGGCGATTAATTATTACGGCAGCGTGAGCCGCGCCTTTAATGTGCCAAGGACGATGTTTACGCCTCGTCCAGAGGTGGACAGCAGTATCGTGAAAATCAAATGCTACGAAAATAAGCCGTTTGAGGCTGATGACGAAAAGCTTTTGCGGCGGGTGATTAAAGCGGCATTTGGACAGCGCAGAAAAACTTTAAATAATGCCTTAAAGGCGCTTAATCTGCCGAAAGATGAGCTGGATAAAGCGTTGCAAAGGGCAGGTATTGACGCCGCTCGCCGCGGTGAGACCTTATCCGTCGAGGAATTTGTGTGTTTGAGCAATGCGATAAGCAAGATAAGCAAATAAAAAATATTCCTTAGTTTTACTAAGGAATATTTTTTATGCCTAAAAAGCCGCACTTTTCAGTGCGGCTTTAAGCGTGATTATTTGTTCAAGTTTTCTTTCATCAAAGCATTTACTTTTAACGGCAGACCAAAGAGATTAATAAAGCCCTCGGCATCGGCTTGGTTATAAACCTCGTCCTCGCCGAAAGTAACGAATTCCTCATTATATAAAGAGTATGGAGAGGTCATGCCGGCGATGGTGCAGTTGCCTTTGTACATTTTCATTTTAACTACGCCGGTGCAGGTTTCCTGAGTTTTGTCGATGAATGCGTCCAAAGCTTCTTTGAGCGGAGTGAACCACAGTCCGTCATAGACTAACTGCGCGTATTTTACGCCGATGATTTCTTTGTAAGCGGCGGTGTCGCGGTCTAAGGTCAATTCCTCCAAGCATTTATGTGCTTCGTGCAGCAAAGTGCCGCCGGGGGTTTCGTAAACGCCGCGGGATTTCATGCCGACCAAGCGGTTTTCGACCATGTCGACGACGCCGATACCGTGTTTGGCAGCCAATTCGTTGGCTTTTTCCAACAATTCGAGCGGCTCCATTTTTTCACCGTTAATAGCGACCGGGTTACCTTTTTCGAAAGTGATTTCGACATATTCTGGAGTGTTCGGAGCATCCTCGGGGCGAGTGCAGATCAATAACAAATCGCTCATCGGCTCGTTAGCCGGATCTTCCAAATCAGCGCCCTCATGGCTTAAATGCAGCACGTTGCGGTCCATGCTGTAGGGGCGTTTTTTAGCGACAGGGACTTCAATGCCGCGCGCTTCTGCGTAATCAATCTCTTGCTCACGGGATTTGATATCCCAGATACGCCACGGCGCGATAACTTTGACATTCGGAGCTAAAGCTTTGATGCCTAACTCGAAACGCACTTGGTCGTTGCCTTTGCCGGTCGCACCGTGGGCGATGTAGTCGGCGCCCTCTTTTTTAGCGATTTCGACTAATTTTTTGGCGATTAAAGGACGAGCGCAGGAGGTGCCCAATAAATATTTGCCTTCATACAGGCAGCCGGAGCGCAAGACCGGGAAAACGTAATCTTTAACAAATTCTGCTTTTAAATCTTCGATGTAAATTTTGCTGGCGCCGGTTTTGATCGCTTTTTCATTTAACGGCTCCAATTCTTCGCCTTGGCCTAAGTCAGCAGCCATGCAGATGACCTCGACGTCATAATTTTCTTTTAACCACGGGATAATGATTGAGGTGTCCAAGCCACCGGAATAAGCCAATACTACTTTTTTGCTCATTTTATTTTCCTCCAATTATATAGTATACTGAATATTAAAGCACAGCGGCCATGATGGCTTTGTGCGCATGTAAACGGTTTTCGGCTTCGTCAAAGACGACGCTTTGCGGTCCCTCTAAAACCTCGGTGGTAATCTCGTAGCCGCGGTAAGCAGGTAAGCAATGCAGGACGATGGCGTCTTTTTTCGCGGTGCTCATCAGTTTGCTGTTGATTTGATAGGGAGCGAATATTTTCGCGCGGATTTCTTTTTCGGCTTCCTGCCCCATACTCGCCCAGGTATCAGTGTAAACGATATCCGCGTCAGCTACCGCCTCGAACGGATCGTGGGTGATTTCGACGGTGCAGCCGTTTTGCGCAGCTTGCTCGCGGGCGTAGGCGACGACATCTTCGTGGGGCATGTAGCCCTCGGGAGAAGCGGATGCAAAGTTCATGCCGACTTTGGCAGCGCCGATCATTAAGGAATGAGTCATATTGTTGCCGTCACCGACATAGGCGAATTTCAAGCCTTTGTTGGTGCCTTTGTGTTCTTTAATCGTGATCAAATCGGCGATCACCTGGGTGGGGTGAAAATCGTCGGTTAAGCCGTTAATGACCGGGCAGTCGGCATATTTCGCTAAATTTTCCACCATTTCATGCGAATAGGTGCGGATCAAAATGCCGTCTAAAAATCTGGATAACACACGCGCGGTATCCTCGATCGGCTCGCCGCGGTCGATTTGCAGATCGTGACCGCTTAAAAATAAAGCCTGTCCGCCTAATTGATACATGCCGACTTCAAAGGAAACGCGGGTACGGGTCGAGGATTTCTGGAAAATCATGCCCAAAGATTTGCCGTTTAAAATAGGAGTAGGAATCCCGGCTTTCAATTTAGCCTTTAAATCCAGCCCTAAATCTACTAAGTAATTGATTTCGTCCGTGGAGAAATCTTTTAAAGTCAAAAAATCTCTGCCTTTTAAGTTCATAACAGTGCCTCATTTCGTATTCGTTTATTGTTATTGCATAATTATACACGCATGTGAATAAAAACGCAAGAGCAAATCAGGAGAATTTCTATAAAGATTGCTCATTATCATTATTATCGGGATACGGATAAAGCACAAAGGCTTTGAATCCGATGCATGTTGCAAAATAGAAAGGACGCAATTTGAGATACTCCAGCTCCTCGGCTGTCAGATTTACGATTTCGCCGCATTTTTCACGCACGGTGAACGAATCATCTGCGAAAGAAATAGTGACATCGTAAAGCCAAGGGCTTTCTTTTTCGTTAAAGCGTTTGTAGCGGAGATTGACATAGTTGATCCGCTCTTTATCGGCACGAAGCCGCTCCTCGATCGCCTGCGCCATATCAGCTGGCGTGGGGAAATATTCCTCCCAGTCCATATATGAGCTCCTTAAAATGATAATATTTTTCATTATAGAATAGTTTAGGGGGAAAGGCAAGGCAAAATTTGGCGTTTAGGCAAAAATTTTTTGTATATTTATACTCTTAACGGAGTATTTTGATACTGCCGATAAAGGGCAGAGGAGTTTCCTTTCCCAAATATGCTTGATATATGCCGAAAAGCACGCCGGTAAAATAGCCTATTTTGGCTAAAAATAAAAGCAATACGCCGATAAAGGGCTGATATTTGACAATAAAGCTCAAAAAAAGATAGCTGAGCCACAAAACCAAGCCCTGATTAGCGTGAAAACGCAGAAATTCATTTTTCGGCTTTAAAAGCGGCAGAAAAAACAGAATATAGCCGCTCATCGCCCATAGTTTCTCTTCGCTCGAGCGCATAAGACCACCTCGGTTATTTTTATGAGCGTGCTTGCAGAAAAAGACCGAAAAAATCGTTTTTGCGGCAGGAAATGGGCTTAATAAAATTGAAATATTTATTATAAATTCGTATTTGCCGAAAATTTTCGGCAAAAATAATCACAAGGAGGATTTTATGTATGGGACATATGCCGACATTAATTTCGGATTTGGCGTTAATTTTAACGGTCGCCGGATTAATGACTTTATTATGTAAAAAGATCAATCAGCCGTCGATTTTGGGCTATATTTTAGCAGGGGTGCTGATTGGGCCGGTGGTGAAATTTCTGCCGACGGTCGCCGATACAGCCAATATTACTGTTTGGGCGGATATCGGCGTTATCTTTTTGATGTTCGGCTTAGGTTTGGAATTTTCGGTACATAAAATGAGCGAGGTCGGGATGGCCGGCTTTATCAGTGCGACGATCAAAGTTTCCTGCGTCGGCTTGACGGGCTTTGTCTGTGGGCAGTTGATGGGTATGGGACTGATGAACAGTATATTTTTAGGCGGTATGCTTTCGATGTCTTCGACGATGGTTTCTTTAAAAGCCATTGACGATATGGATCTGCGCCAGATGCCATTTGTAGGTTTGGTGACGGGGATTTTGGTCATCGAGGATATTGCGGCGATTTTCTTGATGATTATTCTTTCCACTGTAGCGGTGAGCCAAAGCATCAGCGGTTTGGATTTATTGGTAAGTCTGGGACAGATGTTTTTCTATTTAATCATCTGGCTGGTGCTGGGTATTTATATTTTGCCGACTTTTTTAAAACGCACCAAAGATTTAATGAATGACGAAATGCTTTTGGTCGTGGCTTTAGGTATCTGCTTTGCAATGACATGGCTGGCTAATGCCTTGGGATTTTCTACGGCCTTGGGCGCTTTTTTGGCAGGCTCGATTTTGGCAGGTACGGTCCATGCGGAGCATATCGAGCATTTGATCAAACCTTGCAAGGATTTGTTCGGCGCGGTATTTTTCGTTTCCGTTGGCTTGCTGGTTGATCCGGCAGTCATGATCGAATACAGTGGGACGATTATTATTTTGACGATCGTTACGGTCGTAAGTATTTTTGTATTTTTGACTTTCGGTATGTTAATCTCCGGGCAGAGTCTGCATGATGCGATTTATGCGGCGACGACACAGACGCAGATCGGTGAGTTTTCGTTTATTATCGCGTCATTGGGCTTGACATTAGGCGTAACGAGTGACTTTTTGTACCCGGTCATCGTGGCAGTCTCAGTCTTAACGACGTTTATCACGCCCTTTTTGGTGCGCGCGGCACCGAAAATCATCGCCTTTTGCGACCGCGTGCTGCCGGATAAGGTGAAGCGGAAATTAGAAAGCTTCCAAGAATCCAAGCAGAGCGAACGCGTGGATAATGACAGCGACTGGAGAAAATTTTTACAGAGCTATTTCAAAAACCTGCTTTTGTACGGCGCGATAGCTGTCGGCTTGATTTTGATTGTGAATAAATTAGTGGCGCCGCGAATTTATGCTTTGGGATATTTCGAGGAGCATATCGGCAGCTATATTTTGGGTGCGGTTTTGTTTGTATTGTTGCTTTTGCTCGTGCCGCCGCTTTTGCGCAACCGCAATACGTATTTCACGACGCTTTGGCTCAAAAGCCGCGCTAATCGCATCCCATTGATGCTTTTGGCGATTGTGCGCTATTGCGTGGCATGCGGGATATTGCTTTTACCGGGGATCATGTATTGGCATAT
>QAKL01000039.1 GCA_003343815.1 Clostridiales bacterium | reverse complement strand
CTCGTTTTATATCTTGCACAGAGTGCAAGGGAGTATGCCGAATAAGGCAGGCATTGTCTGCCGTTTCGGCTAAGGTGGTTAGGGTGATTGTTAAGAGGGTTTAAGGGGGGAAATCGACAGCGTGCCCCCTTGGGTAATCCCCCCTAACCCTCTTAACGAAAAAGGTTTTTATGTTTTTTCTTTTTTGTCTTACAAAAAATCTATACTTTTTAATTTAACTCCCTTGCCACAAATATTTGCTTAAGGTATAATAAAAAAAGAAATTTTAAAGGAGAGATTACTATGCCGACAGCATTTATCAGCGGCGCTTCCCGCGGTATCGGGCGCGCGGCGGCGTTAAAACTGGCCTCCTTGGGCTATGATTTGGCGTTAAATTATCACACTAATTACGAGGCGGCGCAAAATGTGCAGCATGAGGCACAAAAATACGGCGTGAAAGTATTGCTTTTGGCGGGAGATATCGCCGATGAAAATAATGTGCGGGAGATGTTTCGCAAAATAGGCGAGACATTCGGCGGTGCAGATGTCGTGGTGAATAATGCAAGCTTTGCCGAGCAGTTGATGTTTCAGGATATTACTTACGAAAAGTGGCGCAGGATGTTTGCCGTGACGGTGGACGGAGCCTTTTTCACCGTGCAAAACGCTTTGCCTCATATGCTGCACGAAAAGTGCGGCCGCATTATCAATATTTCCTCGATGTGGGGAGAGGTCGGCGCCTCCTGCGAGGTGCATTACTCTGCGGCTAAGGGAGCGCTGATCGCGATGACGAAAGCCTTGGCTAAAGAATTAGGCCCCTCGGGCATCACGGTAAACTGCATTACCCCCGGGGTCATTGATACGGATATGAATGCGCATTTAAGCGCGGAGGATTTGGCAGAATTATGCGAGGAGACACCGCTCGGCCGCTTAGGCAGTCCTGATGATATTGCCGAGACAGTCGCTTTTTTAGCCTCGGCGGAGGCAGGCTTTATCACCGGGCAGATCATCGGCGTAAACGGCGGTTTTGTGATTTAGCTAAAGTTTAATCCAAAAATTCCAGCATGACTTCATTGGCCAAAAATTTGCCCTGCTTTGTCAGACTAAAATGCGTTTCGTTTAGCTCGGCTAATCCGCTTTCGCAGGCTTTAGCGACGGCGTAGGGGTATATTTGCGCGATATCCGCGCCGAAGCGCTCTTGAAAGCGCGCGCGGCTCACACCCTCGTCCAAGCGCAGTCCCATAAAGACAAACTGACTCATTAAATCATTTTTCTTTAGCTCCTCGCGCACTCCGGGGAGCTTATTTTCATTGAGCGCGCGGTAATAGTCGCCCATTTTCTGCGGGCGTGTGATGAAAGCGCCGTCTATAAACGACGTCGCTCCCAGTCCTAACCCCAAATAATCCTCCTGCAGCCAATAGGCGCAGTTGTGCCGCGAGTGAAAGCCATCTTTCGCATAGTTGGACAATTCATAGCCGTGATAGCCGTATTTGGGCAAAAATGTGCGCGTAAGCTCAAGCATGTCGGCGGCGGTATCCTCTTCTGCCGCCTCAATTTTTCCCTCGCGCAACAGTTTGGCTAAATATGTACCATCCTCGATCACGAGCTGATAGGCGCTTAGATGCGTGGGGGTTAAGCTTACCGCTTTTTCAAGCGTATTTTGCCAATCACTCAGGCTTTGCAAGGGCAGAGCGTACATCAGATCCAGATTGATATTATTAATCCCCGCCGCGCGCAGATTATTTACCGCCTGCTCAATATCCGCTAAAGAGTGGGCGCGTCCCAAAAGATTTAAGAATTTTTCGTCCATACTCTGTGCGCCCAATGATATGCGATTTACTCCGTAATCAGAGAAAAGCGCGGCTTTAGCGGCGCTCAGGCTTTCCGGATTAGCCTCGACGGTGAATTCGTAATCTAAAGGAAGCGAGATATTCGCGCGGACAGCAGTCAATAATTTTTCTAAATTTTCCGCGCTTAAAACACTGGGTGTGCCGCCGCCGATATAGACAGTTTCGGGAGTGAGGCGGTAGTTTTGCGCGGCTAAAGCGATTTCGCGGCAGAGATAGTCGATATAGCGCGTCTGGTGCGCCTCATCCTCGCCGCCGAAACTCAAAAAATCGCAGTAGGCGCATTTGCTTTTACAGTACGGGATATGGATATATAAAGCCGTAATCATCGTATCCTCCAAAAAAGCCTCCCTGATTGGGGAGGCTTTTTAATTATTCTTCGTCATTTTTGATGCATTTGGTTAAATCGCTTAAATCCTCTTTAGCATCTTCAACATTTTCTTTTACTTCGGTTACAGTTTCGGCGACTTCCTCTGCTGCCTCAGCCGCAGCCTCGGGAACTTTGTTTTTGAGAGCTTCGATCTGTGTTTGCAAATCGGCGATTTCTTTAACGAGTGCCTCAGCTTCTAAGTAAGCTTCGCTGGTCTCGAGGTTTTCTTCTTTTTCAAAGAAACCTTTACCCAATTTGGTGTAGGCTTTATCCAAATCTTTGCGTTTATCAGCTAATGACATGTTTAATTTACCTATTTCTGCCATGTCTTTCGCCTTATCGGCGGTTTTGTCAGCCAAATCTTTCGCTTTGTCGGTAGCTTTATCGGCTACGTCGCTCATTTTTTTCTTGAAACTATCAAATTTACCCATAAAATTACCCCCTCAAATTTCTTCTGTCGCTATGCGGTTTGCAAATTTATTTTCTGGCTTTCCATTTCGGGACGAAGCTTAATTGCTCGTACTCCTCTTTGGTAATGCCTAAAATCCACTGATCAATATATTCGCCTTCCATGAAAATATGCCGTCTGAGCTTGCCCTCGCCGATAAATCCGAACGATAAGGCAGATTTTAAGCCCAAAGTATTGTTGTCGTTTACTTTGGTGTAGCATTTTTCAAAGCCGAATTCGTAAAAGACGATATCTAAAAGCACGATCATCAAATCGACGCCGAATCCCGCCAAGCGCTTGTCGCTGTCGGCGATACCTAAAGCTATTTCCGCATGACCGTTTTGGCGGTCGATATCCTTGATTGAGGCGACGCCGATGGGCTCATTGTCGCGTTTATTGCGTACAATAAAATCAATTTTTTTCGCTCCCGGATCGGTAATATCGCGGCCGTTTTTGATATCGTCCACGATCATATCCAAAGAGTTGCTGACATAGCTGTCATACCAATAACGAAAATCTTTATCGAGATACCATTTCTGCAAAGTTTTTGCATCACTCTCCGCAGGTTTGGTTAAAATTACTTTTCTGCCTGTGTACATCCGAGCCACCTCCGAAAATCATCATACTTCTGATTAAAACTAATCTTTCACCTGTATATATTTCGCTATCTAAGGGCGTTTGTCCTTTTTTATTGATGAATTTTGTAAAACTTTTTCAAGTTATCCTTGGCATCCTGCGAGCCTAAAGATGAGGCCTCCATAAACAATTCCTTGGCTTTATTTTTATCCTTTTTCGTGCCGGTGCCATAGTAATAGCACAGCGCCAAATTATTAACCGCCTCAGGATATTTTTTCTCCGCGGCTAAAGAATAATACGAAAATGCCGATTTTTGATCCTTTTTGGTGCCGTAGCCGTTATCATAGCATAATCCCAGATAATTCTCTGCCTCGGCATAGCCGTGGGAAGCGGCTTTTTGGAACCATTTGAAAGCCTCGGCGTTGTTTTCTTTGACGCCTTGACCTAAATAGTAGCGCACGGCTAAATTGCACTCGGCAGGCGGATAGTCGCTTGCGGCGGCTTTTTGATACCATTTGACTGCTTCGGCATCGTTTTTCTCGGTGCCGCTTGAGTAAAAATAGCAGTTGCCCAGCTCGTTTTGGGCGATCGCCAATCCGTTATCTGCGGCTTTTTGGTACCAGCGGAAGCTTTCGTCAATATCTTTTTTGCGGCCCAACGCCATATAGCAACAGACGCCGTAATTATACTGCGCTTGGGCGTGATTATTTTCGGCAGCCAAAAGATAATATTTGGCCGCTTGCTCGTAATTTTTCGTGCAGCCCTCCCCTTGGGCGTAATACTGAGCTGTCTTAAACTGCGACTCGGTATGCCCATTTAAAGCGGCTCGCTCATACCAGTGCAGAGCCAATTTGGCATTGGGCTTGATGGCTCCCTGGCCTTTTTCGTAAATTTCCGCTAAGCGGCACATCGCGGGCAGATAGCTTTTCTGCGCGGCTTGGTCGTACCATTTGAGAGCATTGGCGTTGTCTTGGGCGATGCCGTAGCCGCCTAAATAGCAAAACGCCAGATTGTACTGCCCCTCGGGCGAGCCTCCGCGCGCCGCTTGGGCAAACATCTGCACCGCCGCCTCGTGATCCTGCGCTACACCGTCGCCTTTAAATAAGCGAATTCCTTCTTCGTTAGCCTCCTCGGGCGATAAATCGGGCGCGGCTTGGGGAGGTTGGGTTTGCGCGCTTTCAGGGGCTTTGACCTGCGGCATGACGCGCGTCTGCCACTCGTCAATTTCTGCCTTTTTTTCCTCTGCGGGCTTATTAATAGCGATCGTTTCCGCTGAAACGGCTGCCGTTTCAGCAGTTTTTTCAGATGCGGAAATTACGGGGATTTCGGGCGCGCTCTCATGCGACGGCGCGATGTCGCGCAATAATTCCTCTTTATTCAAAAGTTTATTTTCCAAATCAAAACGCGCCAAAATTTTATCGATTAATGCCTCCTCATCAGGAAAATCGATATTTTTCGGATGCGCCAAAAGATGGCTTAACGTCGTTTCGATAATCTCGGCATAAAAGCTTTTATCGTCGCAGCCCGCCGCTAAAAAAAGATAAAGCGGATCTTTAGCGTGATAGACAGCTTTCAGATAATGCTTGAGGCTTTGACTTTCGGGGAGGAGATTTTCCTGCTTTAATGCTTCAAGCAAAATTTTCTCGCTTTTTTCGCGGAACTCGTTATCTTTCGCCGTCGCGCTAAAAAGCGGATGGAGCGCGAAAAGCTCTTGATAATTTTTATTTTCTGTCGCAAATTTTTCCGCCAAATCAAGCAGCGCGTCCTTTAAAAGGCTCTGATAGCTGTATTTTTCGCCGTCTCTTAAAGTGCTGCGGCCGCTTAGCGCG
>QAKL01000027.1 GCA_003343815.1 Clostridiales bacterium | reverse complement strand
GATTCATCGTGCGATTTAAGAGAACTTACTTTTGCGCATACTGAGGAAATCGGTTTTGCGGTGGTTTCTTTAAAAATAATTGTTGGCGAGCGGGAGTTTGTAGATGAGAAGGGCTTGGATACGGTGGAGATGCTGGAGGTGATGGAAAATCATCACGGCAAAACCAGCAGTTCGGCACCTAATGCTGGTGAATGGAAGAAAGCATTTGCCGACGGAGAAAATGTTTTTGCCATTACGATAAGCGGCGCACTTTCCGGCAGTGCTGCCGGGGCGCATACTGCGCGGCATTTACTCGAGCAAGAAGGGATAAATAAAAACATTAAAATTATTGATTCTCTGTCGACCGGACCGGAGATGACCCTGTATGTGGAGAAGTTGGTGGAATATATTGAGCAGGGGCTGTCCTTTGAGGAAGTATCTGCCAAAATAGATAAATACGCTAAAAATGTGCGCCTTTTATATGTATTGGAAAGCTTGGATAATTTGATTAAAAACGGACGTGTGAGTAAATTAGAGGGCGGTCTGGCAGGATTATTGGGTATCAGGATTTTAGGTACGGCAAGCAATGAGGGGACGCTGGATTTGCTGCATAAATGCCGCGGACAGAAAAAGGTTTACGACCATATGCTTAACAGGATGATCGAGGACGGATTTGACGGCGGCAGAGTCGTGATCAGCCATTGCTTAAACGAGCAGTGGGCAGAGTACTTAAAGACGAAGATTAAGGAAAAGTTTGCTTCCTGCAAGGTGACGGTGATGCCTACGGGTGGACTATGCAGCTATTATGCACAGAGGCACGGTATTTTGTTAGGCTATGAAATTTCCGGGGCAGTGCTATAAGTAAAATTTTAAGGACATATTTTTCTTATGGAAAATATTCATTTTTATTTCCCTATTGTCGAGCGAATGTGTTGACTATGTGAAAAAACAATGGTAAGATAAGGGAAGTAGTTTATAACTATCTAAATTTATTGGAGGGTGTCGAAAAAATGAAAAAGAAAATCAGTGTATTGCTGATCGCAGTCATGGCGTTAAGCTTGGTCTTAGCGGGCTGCGGCGGCGACAAAGGCACAGCTGACGGCGGCATGGACAAAGTTAAAGCCGGTTTCATCTACATCGGTGCGGCTAACGACGGCGGTTATTCGCAAGTACATGACGAGGGTCGTATGGAGGCTATCAATGCTTTAGGCGAGGACAAAGTAGAAACTGTCGTTTCCGAGAGCGTGCCTGAGGATCAGACTGTCGAGAGTGTTATGAACGATATGATCGATCAGGGCTGCAACATCATTTTCGCTAACAGCTATAACTACATGCAGTATGTAGAGAAGGTAGCTAAAGACAATCCGGATGTTAAATTTATGCATTTCTCCGGCAATATCTTGGGCGATAACTACGGCAATTACTTCGGCAGAATGTATCAGCCGCGTTACTTATCCGGTATCGTAGCCGGCATGACTACTAAAAACAATAAAATCGGTTATGTAGCAGCATATCCTACTCCGGAAGTTATCCGCGGTATCAATGCTTTCACCTTGGGTGTTCGCAGCGCTAACCCGGAGGCTAATGTTTATGTTATGTGGACCAACACTTGGTATGATCCTGCTGTTGAGAAACAAGCTGCCGAAGCATTGTTGGACAGCCAGGGCGTAGATACTATCTGCCAGCACCAGGATACCACTGCGGCTCAGCAGGCTGCTGCCGAGCACGGCGCTTACTCTGTAGGCTATAACAAAGATATGTCTCAGGCTAACGAAGAAGGTTTCTTAGTATCCGCTGTTTGGCATTTAGGTGCATTCTACACAGACCAATTACAGCAGGTTTTGGACGGCACTTGGGAGCCGACCTCTTACTGGGGCGGTATTGCTGACGGCGTAGTCGGTTTGTCCGATTACGGCAAAGCTGTAAGCCAAGAAGCTAAAGATGCTGTCGCTGCTGCTGAAAAGAAAATCACCAGCGGTGAGTGGGATGTCTTCACCGGCCCGATTTACGATCAGGACGGCAACTTGAAAGTTGAAGAAGGTCAGAAATTGACCGATGAAGAAATGCTGAGCATGATGTGGTTCGTTGACGGCGTTATCGGCGAGATCCCCTCCGGTAACTAATTCAAGCTTTGCAGTATAATTCAATTTAACCAAATTAAAAGGCTATGCAGATTTCTGCATAGCTTTTTTTGTGTGCAAAATATGATTGTTTTTATAATACTTCACCAAAACGCATTTTTGCGCCGCGGATATTGTCACCGAGCATTTGATCAACAAAGTCAATTAATTCCTCCGGCGTGCCGGTCGCTTTCCTCGCCGAGATGCTCTACCGTGCGGTGGATGATCGCGTGAATATCTGTTTCGAAAAAGCGATTCAAATGCCAGCGTCCGACAGATTTCAGCGCGCAGAGGCAGACTGCTTTATTATCCTCAATATAGCGGAAAAGCTGCAATAGTCCATCCTGCCATAAAAGCGTACCCTCATGAGCTGCTAATAAAGCCACTGTTTCCTCCTGAAACATCCAGCGCATTAGCTCATATACATCCTCGAAATGATAATAAAATTTTTGCCGTCTGATGCCGCAGAGGTCGGTGATATCGTGAATAGTTATTTTATCAAAAGGTTTTTCGCCATCAGCTCTTTTAGGGCTTGGGCTAAAGCCTGCTTGGTTTGATCAGATGTAGCGGAGATGCATATCACCAAGCGGTTCAAGCTTTTTATGATTTATCGTTCTTCACGGAAATACGGATCGCCTAAAGCTTTAGGTGGAGCGTTTTTCGGGTTGTGTCCTTGGGAAACGAAAACTAAGACCAAAATCGTGACGATATAGGGAGTCATATCGACCAAATATTGATTGATGTGCATGCCGGCGCCCTGCAAGCGGAAACCTAAAATAGTTAAGCCGCCGAACAAATAAGAGCCGAAGACGGCCTTGTACGGATTCCAAGTCGCGAAAATGATTAAGGCGACGGCTATCCAGCCTAAGCCCGCGGTAATATTTTCCTGCCAGCTCGGCACATAAACGAGCGATAAATATGCGCCGCCCAAACCGCACAAAGCACCGCCTAAAAGGACGTGAGCATATTTATAAAAAGTGACGTTAATGCTGGCAGCGTCGGCGGCGGCAGGATTTTGACCGACGGCGCGCATATTTAAGCCCGGGCGGGTTTTAAACAGATAAACACCCAGCACAAGCACGGTGAGATAGCCGAAATAAATAAACAAATCTTGTTTAAAAAAGATCGGTCCGATGATCGGGATATCGCTCAAAACAGGGATAGCTTTAGCGGCAAAGAAAGATTTGACGCGCACGGGAGTCATCAGATTGATGTAGGGCTTGCCTAAAAAGTTAGCCAATCCGGTGCCGAACATCGTCAAGGTCAAACCGGTGACGACTTGATTGGTACGCAAAGTAATAGCCAAAACCGCATAAATCAAAGCGCCGATTAATCCGGCTAAAGCGGCGGCAGCCATCGCGGCTAAAGGGCTTGCGGTTTTAATCGCAACGATAAAGCCTGCGACTGCGCCCATCATCATCATACCCTCGATACCTAAATTTTGATTGCCGACTCGTTCACATAAAATACCGCCCAAAGAGGCAAACAGCAACGGTGTACCGGCGACCACTGCTGCGCTTAAAAATGCAATCCACCAACTCATTTTTTCTCAGCCTCCCCTTTATTGTTTCTGCGGACGATTTTATAGTTATTAAATAATTCACTGCCTAAGACGAAAAACAAAATTACAGCTTGCAAGACTGTAGCGACGGCGGAGGGAATCCCGACCGCAGTCTGGATGAAATTGCCGCCCTGCGCCAATACGGCGAATAAAAAGCAGACGACCAAAGTTAAAGGTGCGCTTAAATGTGCCAGCCAGGTGGTAATAATAGCCGTGTAACCCAAGCCGTTGGCTAAGCTGCTGGATAAAATATTATTAACCGCCGAGGCTTGGATGATACCGCTCAATCCGCACAAAGCACCGCTTAAAAAGATTGCCAGAAGCATCGTACGCTTGATACTGATACCCGCATAGCGGCCGGTGTTTTCGCTTTCGCCCAAAACGGCGATTTCAAAGCCTTTTTTGGTGCGCGTCATAAAAATATGCACGATTACAACCAATAAAAGGGCGATCACCCAGCCGATATTGACACCGAATAATTTCGGCAAAATCGCACTGTCGGCAAAGCGGCTCATCGTCGGATAGCCGAACGCCGCCGGGTCCTTCCACGGACCGAACTGCAAATAAACGATCCATTTTAACGCGATGTAATTCATCATTAATGTCGTAATCGCCTCGCTGGCGTGCCAGCGCGCTTTTAAGTAACCTGCGATCAATCCCCACAAGCCGCCGCCGATAAAGCCGGCTAACAGCATGACGATCAATAAAATAGGTTTCGGCCACGAGAAAAAATTATAGGCAAAGAAACTGCCGCAGAAACCGCCGATCAAAATTTGTCCCTCAGCGCCGATATTCCAAAATTTCATTTTAAAGGCAATCAAAATGCCTAAAGAAGTGATAACCAACGGCACCATATTGACGATAGTCTGCTTGAAGCGGTAGCTGCTGCCGAACGCTCCGTCTAACATCGAGATGTAGACGCTAAGCGGATTATAGCCTAAAACGGCTAAAAATATCGCGACGGCAGCCAGTGCCAAAAGAATGGCTAAAAGCATATTACAAGTCTTGTGCAAAGTCGTAATATCGCCGCGTTTAACTATTTGGAACATGACATTTCACCGCCTTCTATTTTTTTGCCGAGCATCATTAAGCCTAAGTCTTCTTTGGTAATATGGTGGGCATCGACTATGCCGGTGATCTCGCCTGCCGCCAAAACCATGATACGGTCGCAGAGATCGATTAAAACGTCTAAATCTTCGTTGATAAATAAAACGGCGACTCCGTCTTTTTTGGAATCATTGAGCAAATCGTAAATTTTGTGGCAGGTGTTAATATCCAAACCGCGCACAGGATAAGCCGTCACCAAGACTTCCGGCGATAAATCTAACTCGCGCCCTAAAAGAACTTTTTGAATGTTGCCGCCGGAAAGGTTTTTTACAGGGTAATTGGAAATGCCGGGAGTGACGATTTCCAACTCATCGGTAATTTTTTTCGCCTGGGCAATGGCGGGCTTTTTGTCGATGAAAAGTCCTTTTTGCTTTTGATATTTTTTCAAAAGCAGATTATCAACCATGTCCATCCCGGCGACCAAGCCCATGCCTAAACGATCCTCCGGGACAAAGCTCATGTGAATACCCAACTCGATAATTTTGCGCGGGGTGAGTTTGGCTAAATTTTGCCCTTTAAACATAATTTCGCCTTGCTTGACATCCTGTAAACCTGCGATAGCCTCGCATAATTCTTTTTGTCCGCTGCCGGCGATCCCGGCTACGCCTAATATTTCGCCGTGGTAGAGGTCAAATGATACGTTTTTTAATTTCGTATGCCCGTCTACACCTACGACGGTGAGATCTTTGACATCCATCGCCAGCTCGCCGCGTGCCTGTTCTAAACGCACGACGGATAAATCCATCTTGCGGCCGACCATCAGCTCGGTGAGTTCTTTGGGGTTGGTCTCGGAAGTATTTAAAGTTTGCACAGTCGTGCCTTTACGCAGCACGGTGACGCGGTCGGTGATCTCCATAACTTCGTTCATCTTGTGGCTGATAAAGATAACCGCACAGCCGTTTTCTTTCATCTTGCGCATGATTTGGAATAAGCGTTCCGTTTCCTGCGGAGTTAAGACAGCCGTCGGTTCGTCTAAAATCAAAATGCGTGCGCCGCGGTAGAGCACCTTTAAAATCTCTAAATTTTGCTTTTCGCCGACGGACATTTCGCCGACGATTTTATCTAAATCAACTTGCAAATGATACTGCTCGGAAATCGCGGATATTTTGGCGGTTTCCTCTTTTTTGAATAAAAGCCCGCCTTTTTGTCCTAAAAGTACGTTTTCCGCAGCAGTCATGACTTCAATAACTTTAAAATGCTGATGCACCATGCCGATGCCGGCTTGGATAGAATCTTTCGGCGAACTAAAGCTGATGAGCTGACCGTCCAGATAAATTTCGCCTTTATCCGGAGTATAGATGCCGGAAAGCATATTCATCAGTGTGGATTTACCGGCGCCGTTTTCGCCTAAAAGGGCGTGGATTTCGCCTTTTTCGACTTTGAGATTAATATCGTGATTGGCAATGACTTTGCCAAAGGTTTTGGTAATGCCGACCATTTCGATATAAGCATTATGGTTGTCCATCCTGCAGCACTCCTTATAATTAAAAAATCGCCGTAGTTATCCGGCGGCGATACTATATGATATAATTTTACACTTTTATGAAATATTCGTCAAGAAACATTATCTTAATTTCGAAAAAAAAATCTATAGCTGAAAAAAACATATACGCGGGTAAAATAAAGAAATGTTTTTCG
>QAKL01000109.1 GCA_003343815.1 Clostridiales bacterium | reverse complement strand
TTAGTCGTAAACGGCTTTTCGAAAACTTTTTCGATGACGGGCTGGCGCTTGGGCTATGCCTGCGGACCCAAGCCCTTGATGGAGCAAATCGTGAAGATTCACCAATACATGATCATGTGTGCGCCGACGACTTCGCAGTATGCGGCGGTGGAAGCCTTGCGTAATTGCGATGACGCGGTAGAGGAGATGCTCGAGGAGTACGACGTCCGCCGCCGCTTGATCGTGAATGGGTTTAATAAATTAGGCTTAACTTGCCGTGAGCCGAAAGGTGCTTTTTATGCTTTTCCGTCGATTCAGTCGACAGGCATGACGAGCGACGAGTTTTGCGAAAAGTTATTAACGAGCAAGCACGTTGCCTTAGTGCCGGGGACGGCGTTTGGGGCGAGCGGCGAGGGCTTTGTCCGCGCTTCTTATTGCTACTCGCATAATCATTTAAAGGAAGCATTAAAACGCATCGGCGAATTTTTGGACGAATTGCCGGGCTACAGAAAATAAAAAATACTGCCATATGGCAGTATTTTTTTAGTAATTTTAAATGAAATGTTATCCCGCATCGAAAAAGTCGGCATAATCGTTTTTGTGATTGGCAGAGTCGATCTCGGTGCGGATTTCCTGCATTTGCTGATCAATTAAAGCCAAATCTGAAGCGCATTTTTCCAACTTAGCGGAGAAAAGCTCAGGCGAGGCGATTTCCTTTTTGTATTTGAGTTTGTGTTCGACTGATGCCCAAAAATCCATGGCAATCGTGCGAAACTGCACTTCGACATTCATCATTTTTTTGCCGGTAGTGAGAAATATCGGGGTGGAAACGATCAAATGTAAACTGCGGTAGCCGTTGGGTTTGGGATTGGCGATGTAGTCTTTTCGGGTGAGGACGGTGATGTCGTCCTGCTGGGTCAAAAGCTGCTCCAAAGTGTAAATATCGTCTTGGAAATCACAGACCACGCGAATGCCCGCAATATCGAATATCTTATGTTCCAGCGTATCAATTGAGACGTCCAAGCCTTTGCGGCGGAGTTTATTTAAGATACTGACAGGATCTTTTAAGCGGGTGGATATAGACTCGATCGGATTACGCGCGTATTTTAAGGAAAATTCGGAATCCAAAACTTTTAATTTAGTTTCGACTTCCATCATGGCGCAGTTATATTGATTCATCAAGACAGCGAATTTTTGGCTGGTTTCAAAAACGGTAGCTAATGAGGCGTGGGTAGTATTGACAGGAATAAGTGAATCCATATGCAAATATCCTCCTTCGAAAATTACAGAAATAAAAAACGCCTGCAATAGTTAATTCGGCGTGAGAGGGCTAAATTACTGCTAAAGCAGGCAGAAAAATTTATCAAGAATTTTTTACATTATTTTCACATACGATCGGAGTTAAAATCCAAGGAGGAGAGCAATTTCATATTATCCAAAGCCATGCCTGCGCCGTTCGCTACGCTGGAAAGCGGATCGTCGGCGATATGCACGGGGATACCGATTTCGTTGGACAAAAGGACGTCCAAGCCGTGCAACATCGCGCCGCCGCCGGTCATCATGATACCGCGATCCATGATATCGCCGGTTAATTCGGGCGGTGTATGCTCCAAACAGGTCTTGACCGCGGCAACGATACTGTCGACATTATCGCGGAAAGCCATGTAGATTTCTTTGTCGTTTACTTCGACTTGTTTCGGCAGACCTGTGATCAGTTCGCGGCCGTTAATGACGATCGAATTGGGATTGTCATTGTAATCGGGCAAGACGGTGCCGATCGCGATTTTGACCTCCTCGGCAGTACGCTCACCGATCAAAAGATTGTATTTCTTTTTGATGAAATTGACGATAGACTCGTCCATTTTGTCGCCGCCGACGCGAATCGACTGACTGGTGACGATACCGCCCAAAGATAAAACGGCAACGTCGGTCGTGCCGCCGCCGATATCGACGATCATACTGCCGGTAGGCTCCTCGATAGGTAATCCGGCACCGATCGCAGCAGCCATCGGCTCGGTCATGATGTATACTTTTTTCGCGCCTGCCTGCATACAGGACTGGCGGACAGCGCGCTCCTCGACGGAGGTCGTGCCTGCCGGTACGCAGACCAACGCCAAAGGTTTGGAGGAGAAAAAGCCGGTGCCGAGCGCTTTATTAAAGAAATATTTCATCATCGCCATCGTCGTGTCGAAATCGGCGATATATCCGTCGCGCAACGGACGAATAGCTACAATATTGCCGGGAGTACGGCCGATCATGCTTTTGGCCTCGTTGCCCACGGCTAAAACTTTGTTTTTTACATCTTTTTGGATAGCTACGACGGACGGCTCGCGGATGACGATACCTTTGCCTTTGACAAAGACCAAACTGTTGGCCGTACCTAAATCAATAGCGATTTCTTTCGCCATATATGTCACCTCAAATCAAAATTTTTACAGTAAATTTCAAATTAATTCATTATAGCACAAATCATAGGCAAAGTCATCATTTTTTCAGAAAATATTGCAGGAAAAATGATGGAAATTTGCGCGGGAAATCTTGACAGGATATCGCGCATTTGCTATGCTGAAAATGAAAAGGGAGGGATTATGATGAAAAGAAAAATCAGCGTGCTTTTATTGATATGCTTTTGCACGGCGCTTTTCGGCTGCGGGCGGGAAAAAACGATAGAGGAGAAAATTGCCGAGTTTCCCTTGCCGGAAAAAACGGAAATTTCTGCCGAGACACCTGTGCAGGATTGGGAGTTTATTTTGCCTAACGGCGTCTTTTTCGGTATGGATTATGATATGGTGAAAGCTGTCTGCGATAATGATGTCTTGGAATATACAAGCGGCTCGGAGGATTATAAGTCGTTTTTAAAAGACGGCATTTTCTACAGTTTTGTCAAAAATAGCGACGGAGCATATATTTTGAAAAATTTAAGTATCCAAGACACTGAGGAGGAAAACGGCCCCTACGGCATCGTGATTGAGGAGCCTATCTTGCGCGGGTTAGGCATAGGCGATGCTTTAACGGAATTTTTGGCGGCGGTGCCTGCGGAGGACGCTACACTGCGCCGCGCCGAGTGGCAGTATGTCTACGGACCGAACGAGGACGGCTATGCGGCGTTGGAATTTGTCGCTAACAGCTACTATGCTTTGCGCTTTGTGACGAGCAGCGATTATATGATGATGCTCACCTTTTCGCGCAAGGGGCAGAAGCTTTTGTGGGTGGAAACGTATGATAACAGTGAGGCGGATATGTCTGCGGCAAATGCTTAATTAAATTTAAGCGATAGAAAAAATTTTTCACGCTTGTCAAGTATATAAGCTTGACAAGCATTTTTTCTTATGCTATAATACCAAAGGTAATGCTGAAAGACTGCCTGAGGTGAAAAATATGGATGAAATTTTGGAAAAAAGGCAGCGAAATATCGTGCTGTATGATTTATACGGTGGATTATTAACTGAAAAACAGCGGAATATTTTTGATTTATATTACCAAAATGATTACTCGATCGGCGAGATCGCTGAGGAACTGGAGATTTCCCGCCAGGCGGTATATGATACGCTGAAACGCAGCGAACATATCTTAGAGGAATACGAAAACAAGCTTTTTTTAGCCAAAAAAGAGATGAAGCGCCGCAATGCGTGGGAACTTTTAAAAGATAAGATAGATAAAGCCGAGGACTGCACGCTCAAGCGTGAAATTGGCGAGATTATAGAGAGACTAGATCGGACAGAGGAGGAATAAGAGTGGCATTTGACAGCTTGGGAGATAAGTTGCAGAGTATTACCAAAAAGCTGCGCGGACAGGGCAAAATCAGCGAAAAAGATTTAAAAGCGGTAACCAGAGAAGTAAAAGTCGCTCTCTTGGAGGCCGATGTCAACTATAAAGTAGTAAAACAATTTACCGAAAAAATTAACGAGCGTGCTTTGGGCAGCGAGGTCATGGAGAGCTTGACGCCGGGGCAGCAGATTATCAAAATAGTGCGCGAGGAGTTAACCGAGCTTTTGGGTGGAGAAATGGCGAAGCTCACCTTTTCCTCCAAACCGCCGACAGTTATCATGATGGTGGGCTTGCAGGGCAGCGGTAAAACGACAACTACGGGTAAATTAGCCAGATTGCTGAAAAAGCAGAATAAACGCCCGCTGTTGGCAGCCTGCGACGTTTACCGCCCTGCGGCGATTAACCAATTAGAAGTCTTGGGAAAACAGTTGGAAGTCCCGGTGTTTTCATTAGGCGATAAAGAGTCGCCGGTTGTAATTGCTAAACAAGCCGTTGAACATGCCAACCGCTACGGCAACGACGTGGTTATTTTAGATACGGCAGGACGGCTTCACATTGACGAGGCGCTGATGGAGGAGCTGCGGCAGATAAAAGAAGCGGTGAATCCGCAGGAGATCCTTTTGGTAGTCGACTCGATGACCGGTCAGGATGCGGTTAATGTCGCTCAGAGTTTCAATGACTTGTTGGAAATCACGGGTGTGATTTTGACCAAATTAGACGGCGATACCAGAGGAGGCGCAGCATTATCCGTCAAATCTATCACCGGTAAGCCGATTAAATTTGCCGGGATGGGCGAAAAAATGGACGCGCTCGAGCCGTTTTATCCCGATCGTATGGCAGGCAGAATCCTCGGTATGGGCGATATTTTGACCTTAATTGATAAGGCGCAGGAAAATATCAACCAAGCTCAGGCTGAGGAAATGTCGAAAAAAATGCTCAAAGCTGAGTTTACATTCGACGATTATTTGGCGCAGATGGAACAGATGCAAAATATGGGCTCATTAGAGGGAATGCTCGAGATGATGCCCGGCATGAAATCCAAGCTTAAGGATGTTAAAATCGACCCGAAAGAAATGGATCATGTGAAGGCAATCATCCGCTCGATGACTCCACAGGAAAGACGCAATCCCAAGCTCATTAACGGCAGCAGACGCCGCCGTATCGCATTAGGCAGCGGCACTAAAGTGCAGGATGTCAACCGCCTGCTCAAACAGTACGAGCAAGCGCAGAGTCTTATGAAGCAATTTTCCAAAATGCCGACTGATCCCAAAAAGATGAAAAAAGGTTTTAAACTGCCTTTCATGTAATAAATAATTTTTTAGAATAATATTTCGTTAAGGAGGTGAATTATCGTGGCAACTAAAATCAGATTGAAGAGAATGGGTGCGAAAAAAGCTCCTTTTTATCGTATAGTAGTAGCTGATTCCCGTGCGCCGAGAGATGGTGCATTTATTGACGAAATTGGTACCTACAACCCGACCACCAATCCTGCCAGCATCTCTATTGATGCCGAGAAAGCAAAAAAATGGTTAGGTACAGGTGCACAGCCTTCCGATACCGTCAGAAGCTTGTTTAAACAAGCAGGTGTAAAATAAGGGAGGAAACCAAGTGGAAACCTTAGTAGAAAATCTGGTCAAGGCTTTGGTCGATCATCCGGAGAGCGTGCAGGTAAACTCGGCAGTTGAGGACGGAGAAACCGTCATCCGCTTGAGCGTGGCGCAGGAGGATATGGGCAAAGTCATCGGCAAGCAAGGCCGCATCGCCAAGGCTATTCGCACGGTGGTTAAAGCCGCAGCGATCAAAAAAGGCGAAAGAGTAACTGTAGAGATTATATAAGGTCCGCTGGGCCTATGAAAAAAGAGGCTACGGCCTCTTTTTTTACTATCAGGCATTTTCGACAGAAATATGAAAAAAGGGAGGAATTATTCATGGAGAGTATTAAAATTTTAGGAAAAGTAACATTAAAACAAGTCGTGGACGACGAATACAAACAAAAAGCCAGCAAGGAATTGCAAAATGCGATTGCCAAAGTGGACGATGAACTGGCTAATTTTGATAAAAATATGAATAAAACCATTACCGAGCTTACTTTGAAAGCTCATCCGCAGGTAGAGCAGGTGCGCCGTCAATTTAACGCTGAGAGAGAAAAAATTGCCGTTTATAAAGATCAGCTGACTTCGTCGATCAAAGCAATTTTGGATTTAGAGGACGGCAGTAGAGTGGACGCAGGCGAGGCTAACTTTATTCAGGAATTAAAAGTCGGCGATGATTTCGGCTCAACCAATGTCGAAGTAGTTATCCGAGGCGATAAAGTAATCGAGATCAACCATGCCGAATGAAATGATTAGAATCGGTCTGGTGAGCAATTGCCACGGGATTAACGGAGAGATGAAAGTTACTCCCTTGACCGACGATATTAACCGCTTTAAAAAGCTAAAGAAATTTTACTGGGAGAAATTCCAGGGCAGCTATGAGGAATTAAATTGTACTGCTGCCCGCACGCATCAAGATTACGTCCTTTTAAGCGCGAAAGAAATCACCGACCGCACTCAGGCGGAAAAAATCAAAGGACACTATATTTGCGTGCGGCCAGAGGATGCGATCAAACTGCCAGAGGGGAGATATTTTATCTTTCAGTTAGAGGGCTTGACGGTCGTCGAGGACGAGAAGATTATCGGGACATTGACCGAGGTCTTACAGCCCGGGGCGAACGATGTCTATGTCGTCAAAACTCCCGCAGGAGAGGAGATTTACCTGCCGGCGATTAAATCAGTGGTTTTGGATGTAAATTTGGAGAAAAAAGAAATGCAGGTCAAAATCCCAGAGGGTTTACTGGATTAGGAGGACGGTCATGGATATTAAAATTTTTACGATCTTTCCGGAAATGTTTGACGGTCCGCTTAATTCCAGCCTTTTAGGAAAGGCTCGCGAAAAAGGTATTTTAGATATCGACGTAATAAATTTTCGCGACTACTCGACCGATAAGCACAAAGCCGTCGACGATACGCCCTACGGCGGCGGAGCGGGCATGGTTTTGCAGCCTAACCCGGTCGTCGCCGCGCTGCGTGACAATGTCGATTTAGCCGACGAGGATTTAGAAATCATCATGGTTACGCCACAGGGAAGGATATTTAATCAAGAGGCGGCCGGAGAGTTGGCGCAAAAGAAAAAGTTAGCGTTTATCTGCGGACACTACGAGGGCTATGACGAGCGCATCCGCCATTTTGCGACGAAAGAATATTCGATCGGCGATTATGTTTTAACAGGGGGCGAACTGCCGGCGATGGTGATGATCGACACGATCTGCCGCTTGATACCTGGAGTTATTAAAGAGCGAGCCTCTTTTGAGGATGATTCGTTTTATACAGGCTTATTGGAATATCCGCAGTACACCAGACCGCGCGAATTTGAGGGCATGGAAGTGCCGGAGGTACTCTTAAACGGTCACCATGAGCAGATCCGTATCTGGCGCAAAAAAGAATCGCTAAGACGCACACTGCTCCGCCGCCCGGATTTACTCGCGAAATATGAGCTCAATGCCGAAGAAAAACGCTTGCTTGATGAGGTTAAGCTTGAGGAAGAAATGTAGGTGATCTTGTGGCGAAAGTATATGCAGGATTAGTTCATCACCCGGTATATAACCGCAAAGGCGAGATCATCACTACGGCAGTGACTAATTTAGATATTCACGATATAGCCCGCTCGGCTCAGACATACGGTTTGGACGGTTATTATTTGATTCAGCCTGACAAGGAGCAGCAGGAGCTTTGTCGGGATATTCTCTCGTTTTGGCAGGACGGCTACGGCAAAAAGTACAATCCCGACCGCGCCAAAGCGCTGGAATTAGTGCAAAGCGTCGACAGTATCGCTGAGTGTATCGACGATATTTCTAAAAAAAACGGAGAAAAGCCGCAAATCGTCGTTACCAGTGCCAAAGACGGTGCGGAGAAAATTCCCTATCAAGAGATGCGGCAGAAATTAGCAACTGATGAAACATATTTGATTTTATTCGGCACCGGCTGGGGCTTGAGCGAAGAAGTCATGGCTAATGCCGATTATCGTCTGCCCCCGATCCAAGGAGCGGGGGAGTATAATCATTTGTCGGTGCGCTCGGCGGCGGCAATCGTTTTCGATCGTTTATTAGGAAAATAATCTGCGGAGGTGGCTGATGATTTGGCTTAATCTGGCGGGAAATATCCTGTGGCAAATGGTATACATGCTGTTTTCACCGCTTTTTTGGCTGGTAGTGGCGCTCGTGTGGTGGCAGAATAAACGCCTGAGCAAGCAAAAAAGCAGCTTTTTTCAT